>JBMFVP010000005.1:0-52072 GCA_049965935.1 Thermocladium sp. | reverse complement strand
TCGCCGCCTCCGCCGCCTACTACTACATCTCCGCCTACTACGTCTACTCCGCCGCCTACTACTACATCTCCGCCTACTACGTCTACTCCGCCGCCTACCACGACGTCAAGTTCATTGCTGATAGCTGTGGTTGTCATAATAGTTGTCGTGATTATAGCAGTAGGCGTTTGGTTGGCTCTTGGTAGAAGGAAGCAATAATGTGATTTCAAGGCTAATTAAAAATAATTTTTTTATTTCTTTATTGTCATTGGCTTATTGATTTTTGTTTCTCTTTCTGTTTTATATATTTTTCTATGTATTTTATCGTTTATTATTTTTGGGTAAAATTAATAAATAGGGTAATATCCTTGCATTGATATGGGATTATTAAGGTCGCTGGGCTTTAGAGCGATAAACCTAGTACTGATCTTAATAGTTGTATTATTCATCATATCCTACGCTTTATCAGGCCCCGCATCCTCAGTGCTTGAGAATCAAGTGAAGATAGAGGCAAGAGCGGTGGCTCAAGCCGTGCTTAAGCACAATCCTAATGCCGCATCGCAGGCTCAGCAAGTTTATAATACAATAGTTGCTCAACTGGAGAAGGCATATGGCTTGAATCAACCCCCAATAATTAGGACATTCTACATAATGTGGGACATGCTTAGCTTCAATTGGGGTTACTCATTCTTTCCCCAGAATTATGGAGTTAGCAATGGTAAGGTCGTCAACATAATAGCGTCGGCGCTTCCTGGGACTATAATACTTGATACATTTGGCATATTGCTTAGTGCCGTGATTGGCATCTATATAGGAACACGGTCTGCATTAAGATATGGTTCAATCAGCGATAGAGGTGTCATGTATTATGCCGCCATATCCAATGGATTGCCCCAGTGGTGGGTTGGCATAGTTTTCATAATAGTCTTCGCCGTAATGCTAAGGGAAGTTCACTCACCCATATACTTCCCGTTTGGAGGTATATTGGATCCTCAATACTTTGGCACTTGGTTAACTAATCCAGTGGCGGTTTTCGCCAATGCCTCTGCTGTAATTAATTTATTGTGGCACTTAGCGCTACCATTGCTTACGGTTTTAATAGTTAATATTGGTGGTTGGGCATACTTCGCTAGAACAGTGGTTCTAAATGTTGCGCAGGAGGATTTCGTGACAGTAGCTCGAGCAAAGGGTCTCTCTGAGAACCAAGTCGTTAATAAGTACATAATTAGACCAGCCGCTCCAGCCATATTGACATCCATATTGATAACCATACCCTTCGTGCTTTTCGGCGGCTTCCTAGTAACTGAGGTGGTTTTTAAGTGGTGGGGCCTTGGCTATGTATATAATATAGCCATAACCGCTGCCGGTACTCCCGATACGCCTGTAGTGGTTGCGCTGACCTATGCTTCTACTTTGCTTTATATAGTGATAGTGTTTGTGCTGGAGATTCTTTATATAATGCTTGATCCCAGGGTGAGAGAGCAATGAGTAGCCAGGAAAAGAAGGAAAAGAGACGGGGCTCGGGCTTCAGGATTCTTGGAATGTCGCCAAGCGAGATAAGTAAAGAATTCTTCAGCAGCAATACCGGTAAGGTAGCATCAGCATTATTCGTTATTCTAGTCATTGTATCAATATACTCCTACTTTGCCTTGCCTCCAAACTTCGGCGCGATATGGAATAATCCATCCTATTGGAAATTCAATCCCGTTGATGCCCCGCCAGCATGGATTAATTACTTCACTACACAGAAATTGGCTCCTCAAGTAGAGATCACTCCCCCTCAATCGGTGGTTCACTATCATGGCGTGACGTATATAACATCTACGATCAGCGTGGCAGATCCATATGATGTTCCGTGGCAGGATATCTATGTGTTATTTAATGGTATACCGGCCAATGCATCGGTGGCTCTTCAATTAACCATATATAGGCCGGATGGATCATCCATATCAATAGGTCCGTTAACCCCCTCAGGCGGCTATATTGATTTGGCTTCATCCTCTCAAGTGAAGAATCAAATCCTCAGTTTCTTCTCGAGCAATGGCCAATCATTGAATTTAGCTCCAACTCAATCAGCGATACCGCTTCTATTTCAGGCTTATAAGGATGGTAAATTAACATCACTGAACGGCAACTACACCATAAAGCTACTTGCCACTGTATTCAATGCAGCAAGCGTCGGTTCCTCCCCAGTGTCTATAATAATGAGAGGAAACGTTTATGGCTTAATGGGCACGGACTTCGAGGGGCATGATTTATGGGAGGGATTGCTGGCCGGTTTCCCAATTGATCTAGAAATAGGAATAGTATCGGCCTTAATAACAATGGTAATAGCCATAGTGGTGGGAATAATGTCAGGGTACTTCAAGGGCTGGATAGATGAGGTTCTGACCAGGATAACGGATCTAGTAATAACTCTCCCAGCATTCCCACTCCTAATAGTGTTCTCTGTTCTCTTTGCTTGGAGTTTGTGGGATGCAATAATATTCCTCTCCATATTATCGTGGGGGGGTGCAGCAAGGATCATTAGGTCAATGATAATGCAGATACGTGAAGCTCAATATATTGAGGGCGCAAAAATAATAGGCGCCCGTGGCTCTTGGATTCTCAGGAACCACATACTTCCCCAAATCATGCCATACTCCCTTTATCTCTTGGTGACCAGTGCGCCTGGCGCTATTTTAACCATCTCAGCATTGAATTTCCTGAACCTAGCCGGCAGTGCTTATCCAACTTGGGGCAATTTATTGTATTGGGCTGATGATACCGGCGCATTATATGCTGGAATGTGGTGGTGGGTGGTTCCGCCTGGTTTATTGATCGCATTCGTGGCAGTGGTATTTATATTGATAGCAATAGCAAGCGAGCCCGTGGTTAATCCAAGGTTGAGGTATGGGTGATTGGGATGCCTCTGCTTGAAGTAGATAACCTCAAGCTTTACTACTCCACAAGCAAGGGAGTAGTGAAGGCAGTTGATGGAGTATCCTTTGATCTAGATGAGGGAGAGACGCTTGCATTAGTTGGAGAAAGTGGGTGCGGTAAATCCACAATAGCTAAGGCATTGATTAGGTTATGGGAGAGAAATGTATCAATGGTAAGCGGCGAGGTTAGGTTTGAGGGTCGCGATGTTCTTCATATAGATGCAGAGGAATTTAGGACTCAATACAGGTGGAAAAAGATAGCTTGGGTACCACAAGCCTCAATGAATTCTTTGAACCCGGTTTTAACTGTTGGGGAACAAATGATAGAGCCACTTTTGATTCATCATGGTGTGGATAAGGATAAGGCAATGATGCAGGCAATGGATATGTTGGAGGCAGTTGGGTTACCTAGGGATACCGTTCGGCGTTACCCGCATCAATTAAGTGGAGGAATGAAGCAGAGAGTAGCCATAGCTATGGCACTGATATTAATGCCCCGTCTAGTCATATTGGATGAACCTACTAGTGCGCTTGATGTAATAACTCAAGCTAATATAATGAATCTACTTAAGAGACTTAGGCGGGAATTCAAGTTGACTTATATATTCATAACCCATGATTTAGCCTTGGCAAGCGAGTTAGCTGATGCAGTGGCAGTTATGTATGCGGGCAAAATGGTGGAGATAGGCAGTGCTGAGGATATGTACACATCGCCAAAGCATCCCTACACGATTGGATTAATGGGCAGCGTCCCCACTCTCAGGGGAGAGAAGAAGTTAACGTTCATGCCTGGCGAAGTGCCTAGCTTAATTAATCCACCAACTGGTTGCCGCTTCTACCCTAGGTGTCCCTACTTTGCATCTAAAGATGAATTAAAGGGCATCTGCGATAGGGATGAGCCGCCGCCTATTGATGTTGAGCATAAGGGCTCTAGGAGGCACTTAGTCTCTTGTTGGCTATATAAGTGACAATATATCAATTTAAGATAGTTATTCTAATAGTAATGAAGTGAGGATATCTTTTTAAATATTGATACCAAGAGGCTAGTAATGTATGCCTCATCCATGGCTGACTCACCGTGGATAAATCCCGATCATTTAGTGGTAGCGCACAGATTAAAAATGTGGTACTCAGTTCAGAGTGGTTTATTCTCCAAGACCAGGTATGTTAAAGCAGTTGATGACGTCAGCATAAGTATAGGTAAGGGAGAAACAGTCGCTGTAATAGGTGAGTCAGGCAGTGGAAAGTCCAGCCTAGGCAGAACACTTTTGCGGCTATATAAGTTGAACGGGGGTTCTCTCATCTTTGATGGAAAAGATATAACTAAGGCAAGTGAATCAAGCATTGCTTGGTTTAGGAGGAGGGCGCAAATGATATTTCAGGACCCATTCTCTGCTATAAATCCATTTCATAACATTAAGTTCATTTTGGAGGAGCCTCTCATTATTCATGGTGTTGGCGGCAGTGCGGCCGAGAGGGAGGAAATGGTTATACGAACTCTAAATGAGATGAAGATGAACCCACCGGAGGATTATCTATTCAAGTACCCTCACATGTTGAGTGGTGGGCAACGGCAGAGGATAGCAATAGGTAGGGCCGTGATATTAAGGCCGGACTTCATAGTTGCTGACGAGCCTGTCTCGATGCTTGATGCCTCGGTGAGGGTAGAGATATTGACGCTCCTTAAGGAGATACAGCAGAAGATGAATATAGCATTTCTATATATTACCCATGATATATCCACTGCCAAGTACTTCAGCGATAGAATAGCTATTCTTTATGCAGGTAAGCTAGCCGAGATAGGTCCTTATAGGTCTGTCATAAAGGATCCAGCCCATCCATATACGCAGGCTTTAATAGAAGCGATTCCAGATCCCGATCCCTCGAATAGATTTAAGGATAGGAAGATAGTTGGAGGCGAGCCGCCTAACTTAATTAATCCACCTAGAGGCTGCCGGTTCCATCCCAGGTGTCCATTTGCAATGGATATATGCAGAAGGGAAGAACCGCCCATGGTGGAGGTTAAGAACGGCATATACGCTGCTTGTTGGTTGCACATAAAGAAGTAAGCCCCTATATTAGGCACAATTGAGCAGCTGCGTTAAACTTATTTCCAGAGTTTCGTAATGCATGAATTGATGCGTATAACCATTGATAATCGGGACCTAGGCGATGAACTTGATGATATTGGTGCAAACCCAGGTCGAGTTAAGGGTAGGGAGTTAATTTCATATGCAATTGACTACTTAGGGAAGTCTAGGGAAAGCGATGATAGGGTTGCTGCTGAGTATCTTTGGGCAGCTAGCACGCTGGCAGTGGAGGCATTGGGTGCCTACAGGGAGAATCAAAAAATAGTATCGCTTCGAGATCAGTGGATGTATGTGATTTACTCCTCAATAACATTAAATAAACCAGAGTTACTACAATGGTGGAGAACGGCCTTAGCGGTGCGGCTTGGCTATGAGATGGATTCAATTCCAAGCGAGGAGATAAAGCTAGCTAGAAGGGATATAGAAAACCTAGTTAGCTTCGTGGCCTCCATGGTTAAATAATTCGGGTATTGGACATATGGGGTCATCTCCATAAATATCGCCGCCAAGGTAATATGCGCGGGCTCTATCGCCGCCCTTGCATTCCTTCTTAAATCTGCAGTTGCTGCACTTAGGGCCTCGTAGATATTTCTCCGTGTTAACGAATAGATCAAGCCCATTGATTAATATGTCCCTTAATGGTTTTTGCCTTATATTGCCTAGCCTCATGAAATCAATGAATTGACAGGGATATACATCGCCATTCGGATAAATAGATATTATTTTTCTTCCGCATCCCCCCGTTGATTCCACAAATCGTAGATATGGTTTTGGGTCTTCTCCGCTTCGTAGTGCAATGTAGATGCCATCATATGGAGCCAGCGTTGTTTCTATTTCGAGTTTACCGGCATACTTCTCGGCGTATCTAATAATGGTTTCCATGAATCTAGCATATTGTTGTGGAGAGTACCACCACTCTTTTCCTAATTTACCGGCCCTGCCGCTTGCTGATAAGTGATAGAAAGTCACTCTATGAACTCCAATTGATGCGGCGAAGTCTATGTAATCAGCTACTTTCTCTATATTCATGGCTGTTACAGTGAATCTAAGCCCAACATCTAATCCAGCATCCAGGGAATTCCTTATACCAGCCAATGCTAGCGAAAAAGCTCCTCTCACTCCCCTGAATTTATCATGATACTCAGCATCAATGGAATCCAGGGATATTCCAATATAGGAGAACCCTATTCCCTTAAGCTCATCGGCCACTTCCCTCGTTATCAATGTTCCATTAGTCGATAATACTAGTTTAATGCCTAAACCTGCTGCGTACCTAGCTATATCGATTAGGTCCTTCCTCATCAATGGTTCACCCCCGCTCATTAGTATTAGGGGAACCCCAATCTCCTTGAACTGATCCACGAGTTTAATTGCCTCTTCCGTGTTTAACTCATGCGCATCCTCAATACCTGCATCTATGTAGCAGTGAATGCATTTCAAGTTGCATTTCCTGGTGATATTCCATGAGACTATGGGCCTGACTATACTTGAGAATTCGCTCGGCTTATCAACGCCATACTTTCCCTTTATCTTAAATGATACGGTGCCGCGTCCAGTAACCATCGTACTTATGGGAATCATTATGTGACTCCGTTATGTATGGTTAATTTAACCTTTTTGTTTGAGGCAATGTATTTTTTAAGTATAGGTTCATTCCTCGCTTAATGGCTAAGGTATCGATAAACGAAGCTGGCCATATTAACTTGGCCAAGGCGGAGGCATTGGCTGATTTAATTAAGGAAATGAAATTATTACAGGATAATTACGCTGATGAACGTTTTTACCCAAGTACCAACATAGAGAAGGATTTACAATTAATGTTTTTTATAGCTATGACAGCAATTGATCACAGATTAACGGTACCGGGGCACTCATATGAGGCTGAAGTGGATGGCAAAAAATATAGAGGCGCAGATCTGTTGTGGATAAGGGGCAAGCGTCTTCTTGATTCTGATCCCTCTATATTCTCTCCAAGCGGATTAGCTAATATTGATTCGGCCGCTATCAAGCGTTGGTTCGGCGATATCTGGGATTACGGTGTCAGAGCATTTCTTCTACAGGATATTGGCATAAAAATGCTGAAGCTATTTAATTCCCCCACCACATTAGTAAGTAAAAGTGAGGGTCACCTATTTAATGGTGGCCATGGATTCATTGAATTGCTGAAGTCTTTTTCGGCATATACTGATCCAGTCGAGAAGAAAGCGATGCTCTTGGCTAAATTCCTGCATGGTCGTGGACTCATTAGATTCATAGATACATGGAATGAGGAGGTTCCCGTCGATAATCACTTAACTAGGATAGCGATTAGGCTTGGATTAGTTGAACCTTCTCAGCAATACATGGAAATGATAATGACAGCCACTCCATTTACGCCTCAGCAAGACATTGCGCTCAGATTTTCAATTAGATATGGATGGAAATTAGTATCGATGTTGTCGGGGATAGAGCCATTTGCATTAGATGATTTTCTCTGGAGCTTTGGTAGAACCACGTGCACTATCGATGACCCTAAGTGCGTGCACTGTCCTCTGAGGGATGTATGTATACTAAAGGATTCCCATCCACGGGAACACGTATTTCATGTAACTTATTGGTATTAAAAATAGAAAGTTAATAGTAGCTTATTTTAAAGCTCTGAGAAGGAGGAAAACTAACTATAATAGGAAGCCGTTTTCAGAAATGGAGAAATCACTGATAAATGCATCGCTTGCTTAGCATTATTCACTATTTGCGATAATGTTAAATCCAATGTGTGAGAGACTCAATCATATGAAGATAAGAGCCGTAACGTTATTTAGCGAGGGAGATAAGGACCTAACGCTTCTCCCTCAACTTGATGCGGCAATCCAAGAGGCATCAAAAGAATTAGGATTAGAGGTTCTCACTAAGCGAGTAACTTTTCCATATATTGATGAAAAGAGAATGGATGTTAATTCAATTGATTCCATGTTGAATAAAATGGGATACGCATATTCTGCATTAGCAGTTAAGGGACTCATTGAGCCCTCTATATTCATTAAATTAATGACATCCACTAAATCATATGGCAGCATATTAATAGATGAAGCAAATAAGGCGCAGCTAATTACCGAGTTACTTTATAGAATGGAGCCCTCAGTTTCCCGACGCTTTGCGGCGCTGATTGGAAGTGAATTGGAAACACCATATTATCCTGCATCGGCAAATATAAGAGGTGGCACTGGCATTGCATTAGCCATTCTTTACCCCAGCGACTTAATCGGTGCAAGAGGCTTGAATGATATTAGGAATAGGTTGGAGACATTGCTAAGGAAGGCTGAGGAATTTGGCCGGCTAGTGGCTGACTTAGTCGGTGTAGAGTATAGGGGGCTCGATGCATCATTATCACCGTGGGGCTGGGAGTCCACTGTAGATGTGTTGGAGCAATTTGGTCCCCGCATAGGTTCACCTGGTTTTATGAAGATTATATGGGATATCAATAAAGAATTAACGGCTTTACCGGTGAAAAAGCTTGGCTTTAATGAGGTAATGCTGCCGCTGGCGGAGGATGAGCGATTAAAGGAAAGAGCTAGAGCCGGCCTCATAACTTTCAAGGACCTAGTTGCATATTCATCGGTTTGTGTTGCCGGCGTCGATATGGTTCCAATACCAATGACCAATATAGATAATGTGACCAAGGTTGTGGAGGATCTATATGCTATTTCTCAAGTAAAGAAGAGACCCATAGGACTACGATTAATACCCAGCGTTAAGGAGACCGGCGACATAGAGATAGAAGGCTTCGGCAAGACTCCAATATTGAGAATAAATCAATGAGGGAAAAACCTGTATTGCCAAAATTAAAGAGTTCAATGAATATCAACTCTCCGAGCATAAGCTTTACTTGCTTTCTCCGCTATATTTCTATCCCATTTTTCATAATCCCAATAACCTATCAATTGATAAATCTCCTCCCTACTCATCATGTCCTCTAGTAATGATTTCTGCGTGCCCTCATTCTTGAGCGTCCTTAATGCTTTCCTCACAGCCCCCATTGCATATCTGAACGTGGTTACTGGGAAAATCACTATCTTATAGCCGAGCTCCTCAAAGCGTTTTGCAGTTATATAAGGTGTCTTGCCGAATTCCGTCATATTGGCAAGGAGAGGGGCCTTGACTCTCTGAGCCACTATCCTGAACTCCTCTTCATCATGAAGGGACTCCGGAAAAATCATGTCGGCTCCAGCCTCCACATATGCATTGGCTCTCTCTATAGCATCATCAAGCCCATTTACGTCCCTTGCATCGGTTCTGGCTATTATAATGAAGTTCTCGTCGCGCCTGGCATCCACCGCGGCCTGTATCTTCTTAATCATTTCATCCATTGAAACAACCCTTTTACCGCTTAGGTGGCCGCATTTTTTCGGAAATTCCTGGTCCTCTATATGAATTGCGGCTGCTCCAGCATCCTCCATGGCTCGCACTGTTCTAGCGACGTTTATTGTTTCCCCAAATCCAGTATCCACATCAACTATAAGCGGTAGATCTACGGTGCTAGCTATATATGAGACTTGAGTAGCCATTTCCGTTAATGTGAATACACCTAGATCAGGTAAACCAAGCATATTAGAGAATGCAGCCCCCCCGAAATATATCGCCTCGAATCCCTCCTCAGCCGCCATAATTGCAGTTATAGGGAGAAAAACCCCTGGAGCGATTATTATTCCATCCTTCTTGATTCGTTCCTTGAATCGCTTTCTTATCTCCGCCTTATCCAGCCCTCGCCGGAATAGGATTGGATCCATCACCATGATATAGATATCCATTTAATAAATATTCTGTAGTGAAAATAATAGTCTTATTCACTAAGCAAGAAAGCTCTAGCTCCCTTTATTGAAGAGAAGGATGCGTCAATTAGCGATAACATCGCCGATTCCACTTGTGACTTGGTATCCTGGCAACTTAGTTAATTCACTTTGAAACATAGATGATCTAAGTAATTCTATAAATGCTTTAATGCTATCTTTATTGAGCCTAGATCTAGGTACTGCAAAATCATAATGCTCCATAGATAATGGGATGAAATCTAACCCATACATATGCGCCGCGGCTCTTATGCCGATCCCGGCATCAGCCTTGCCTTGATATATGGCTGCGGCGACCGCAGTGTGTGTTTTAACTTCATAATAATATCCATTTATTCCTTTAACTAAGTCATTTAATCGCGCCCCATTTTTCTCGGCTAGCCGTTTTAGGAGTGAATCAAGCAGGAATCTAGTTCCCGCTCCTTTATTCCTATTAACTATTGATATATCATTTCTCAGGAAATCCTCAATAGACTTTATTCCCTTAGGATTCCCGCGTTTAATTATTATTCCTTGTTCTCTCTGGTATCCTCGGATCATGACTACCTTGCCCTCACCATATTTGTGTATGAATGGCAAATTATATTCCCCGGTTTCCTCATCTATTAAATGAAGGCCGGCTATGTCGGTTTCCTCATTAGAGGCCGCAATTAATCCATTCAGTGAGCCAACGTTTATTACCTTAACTGTGACCCACTTTGGAAGCAATCTTGCAGCTATATCTATTCCTAAGTCATGACTACCTACGAAGTATAGATTAGCGGGTTTGTATTCATGCGTGAACAGCGTAACGGTGACTTCATCACCTTTATCCAGGAACTCCACGTTTTCAGGTACTTCCATGAAGCCATCCGCAAATGCTAGCGTCGATATTGCTCCAGACTCTGCTGGAAGCGGGTAAGCGATCACTTGAGAACCCGTGTCTATAAGGCTTACTGGAGTTAGGGCTCTACGTCCGCGTGCTCCTTCGGCTTTTGATGCTAGCGTGGCCTTTACTTTAGTCTCATCTATCTGATAACATTGCATTGCTGATAGAATCGGTTTTACCAATAGGTTAAATATCATTAACGAGCTATTAGGATACCCGGGTAATCCTATTATTATTTTACCGCTAGATGAGATTGCCGCGACCGTTGGTTTTCCTGGCTTTACCTTGAGCCCATGAAGTATTATGCCGGGGGGTCCTATTGAATCAAGGACCTTATAGGTTATATCTGCTGCTCCCGCAGATGTTCCGCCGGAAACCAATACCATATCCATCTTCATTCCATCCTCTATGAGTTTCCTTATCTTTTCCTCATTGTCTTCGGCCACTCCAAGGAAGACGGGGATCCCCCCGGCTTCGCGCACTGCATGAGCTATGCTGTATGCATTTACATCATATATCTTTCCTGGACTCAGCGGATTCCCAACATCAACAAGCTCATTTCCTGTCGATACTATAGCGACCCTGGGTTTTCGAATTACTGGGATACGCCTCATGCCTATTGACGCCAACACACCGGCCTCTCTCTCCTTGATTAACGTGCATCCCCTTAGCACTAATTCACCCATCATTATATCGGAGCCCGCCGACATAACGTTCTCAGTGGGAGTAACAGCCCTATAGATGATCACATCATTTCCCTCTATCTTAGTATACTCAACTGGTATTACCGCATTGGCTCCACGGGGAAGAGGTGCCCCAGTCGCTATCTCTACAGCAGTACCATTAGTCACCTCTAGCTGAGGCGCATCACCAGCATTTATCTCTCCAATCAGCCTTAACTTAGTGGGATGAAGCTCATCTACATTAAATGTATCCTCCGCCCTTACGGCGTACCCATCCATAGTTGCCCTATCGAATGGCGGAACATCAATTCCCGCATATATATCGGTGGCCAGCACCCTCATATAGGAATCCTCGATATTTATCATTTCCACATCAAGAACCTTAATATGAGCCATTATGCGATTCATAGCTTCCTCTGGAGTTAATAGGTCATGAAATATAACTCTCTTCATCGCTGCGGACCCTCTGTCTCTCTTAATAAACCCTTATTTGCAGCCAGCTTGTTCGGTTCACTTTAACTAATACAAGGGAAGAATTTAAAAGGGTTCCCACGCATTATGCCCAATGCAAATAATAGAACTGGGGCCCAATTATGTCGATGAGATAAGGAAGCTCTATGAAGGTTTATCTAGGGAATCGATAGAGAGCAGATTCATGTGCCCCGTGAAGGATATAGATTCATATATAGATAAGTTACTTAAGCGCAACCCAATAATACTCGGCGCGGTAGAGAGTAGTGAATTAATAGGAATAACAGAAGCATATCCGCTTGATGATGGAACCACTGCGGAAATAGCGGTAACGGTTAAGGATGAATACCAGGGAAGAGGAATAGGATCACTGCTGTTCAAGCAAACCCTTGACTTATTGAGAAGCAAGGGGTTCAAGAAGGCCATTGCCTATACATCTATAGATAATTTGCGGCTAATAAAGATGGGCCGTAAGTTTAACGGCAAATTTAAATATATGGGAGACATGTATGAGATAGTGTTTGACCTAGAAAAACCGCAATCATTTGCTGCCTTAGTGGCCTAATTAACACTTGAAATAAATGAGAAGATCCACTTCCTTAATTCCTCCAGCCTATCATTGCTTGTAGCCTCTATTGTTATTCTCAGTACATTCTCAGTACCGCTCGGCCTAATTAGGAACCAAGAATCATCATAATCCACCCTAATACCATCAATAGTCACAGCATTTGAGACCTTACTTTGAATAGCTTCAATTATTCTCATTGCTCTTTCCCTAGGCATCTCTATTCGATCCCTGTAGAGGAACATGGATGGTAACTCAGAATAGGCTTGATCCAAGCTCTTCCCCAATCTGCTGAGGACATGCATCATTAGCAGTGTGGTAGATATGCCGTCGCGCACTGGGTGATGTCGTGGCCAAATGAATCCCCCATTATCCTCAAAACCACAGATGCCTCCAACCTTCATGAGAGTATGACTTACATCAACGGAGCCAACCCTTGTCCACACAACTTTTCCCCCCTTCTTCTCAACCTCAGTCTTCACCATTGATGATGATGACACTGGTGTAACAATGTAACCTCGCCCCTCCTCCTCAAGTAGAGACTCAGCAAGTATTAGGCCCGATCTATCGCCTGGAATCACTTCCCCACTTCCAGTAATGAATATTGAGCGATCTCCATCACCATCGAATGCAACGGCGAAATCTACCCCAGCTTCTCTTACTGCCTTAGCGGTCTCCGCCAAAGTGTCTTGTCTAGGTTCAGGCAACCTGCCTGGAAATAATCCGCTTAAGTGACCATTTATGGATTTTAACCTGATATCCAACGATTCAAGGATCCTCGGCAATACTAGACTCGCCACACTGTTAGCGAAGTCCGCGGCAATAACGAATCCTTGCTTTATGGATTCCCTGGAAAAAAGCCCCAACAAGTGTTCCTCATAAGTCCCCAACATGTAACCGGCATCTATTTCCCTTATGGGCTTCACCTCATTATACGATCTTCCGGGTTTCGCCTCATTATAAAGGGACTCAATCTTTGCTTCCTCCTCACGAGATACTTCTATTCCATCCTTACCCATTACCTTTATTCCATTATATTGAGGAGGATTATGGCTGGCAGTTATCATTACTCCCCCATCATACCCCTCCGCCTTAACTATATATTGAAGCACAGGAGTTGGTACCAGACCCATATCGTGAACCTCTATCCCATACATAGAAAGGACTCCACTAATTATATTTGAAACCGCGTTTCCTGTCGTTCTAGAGTCTCTCCCCATTAATACCTCTCCTCCATTAAAGTATGATGCTATGGCTTCCCCGATCTTCGTTATTTGCACCAAATCATATTTTCCCTCAATGAATTCCAGTCTTATCCCATTAGTACCGAATAACTTACCCATTAATGGCTTTAGACAAATTAATTTATAAGAATTATGATGCAAGTATCATTTAATGCAATGGTTTTAATAATATGGTGGTATTTATGTGAATTGCCCCCGAAAGGACGAGGTTTTACGCTTCCTTTGAACCGCAATCGTTATAAATGCGTTACCATTTAGTGGACACGCAAAATGAAGGTCAATTAACAATCTATATTTAACTATTGACTCAGATATCAATGATAAAGGAACGGCAAACCGCGCCCCTCAGGGGATCAGAATAGTCGAGTGGTCATCATAAAATTTTAAGTATTTGCGGGTCATCCCAGAATAAAATTAATTGTTAGAGCTTAGACTCTTTCTAGTAATGGAAATAATGGAAATTCCTAGGGGGTAATATTTAGAAAAGCTTATTTAATATTGCTTTTGAGGTTCCTTAATGTCGGTTAGGGTTTATAAGGTCAAGGGAAAGTTTAGGGATGTGGATGGATGGAAAAACATAGAGAAAGATGTTGTTGCGGTTAATGAGAAAGATGCGATGGAAAAGATCTATACATATATTGGCGGATTGTATAGGGTCAAGAGGCACTTAATAAAGATAGAGTCCGTGGAGGCGCTGGATATATCAATGGTTTCCGATAAGGAATTGCATCAATTATTATCGATGGATAGATTGGTTATATTTGGAGAACAGCAATTAAGGTGATGGCGATGTCGGATCAAGGAAGGCTAGTAATAACAAGGGATCAATTAGAGGAACTTAGCAGGGAGTATGAGGAATTAAATGCAATTATTAATACTCTTACCCAAAATATAGCTGTAATAGATGCCACATTAAGGGATTATGGAAATGCCAAGTCTGTGTTGGAGACCATGAGCAAGGGTTCAATTGATGATTCATTTGTATCTATAGGCGCAGGTGCGTTCGTGAAGGTTACCCCGCAGATAAATACCCCAATTTTGATGTCGGTGGGGGCTGGCTACGTTGCTGAAATGGAGATGCAGCGAGCCATTTCTATACTTGATGACAGGCTAAAAGAAACGCAAGCAATTAAGTCTAAGCTAGAGGAGCAATTAGCGGAAGCAATGCGCCGAAGTAATGAGGTACGCAACGTGTTGACCATAATATATCAACAGTTACAATCACAGGGAAGGCAACCGCAAGCTAAGTCATAACCATGTTTGAAAAGATACGTGATGCATTCAAGAAGGCTGCCGATACCATAGCGGGCTCAATAGGAGAGAAGGAGCTTGGGGAAAAGGAGGTAAATGAATTGCTTAATAATTTGTTCAATGATTTAATCGAGTATGATGTTGCGTTAGAGTCAGCGGAACAAATAATAAATTCGTTACGTAATCGCTTAATCAAGATACGTGTGCCTCGTTTTGGCGATAGATTAAGCATAATCAATAATTCATTATATGAAGCCTTCATGGACCTGTTAAGAGATGTGCCTAACCTAGACTTGGTTCAAATTATTGAAGAAAGGGGAAAGAGGCCATTCATTATGATGTATCTTGGACCAAATGGTTATGGCAAGACCACTACCATAGCTAAGGTAACCAAGTATCTATTAAGTAAGAGGTACAGCGTGATTTGGGCTGCAGCTGACACATTCAGGGCAGGCGCAATAGAGCAATTAGAGGGCCATGCAACTAAGTTGGGCATCAAAGTGATTAGGCATCAATATGGTGCAGACCCAGCGGCCGTAGTCTATGATGCCATTCAACATGCCTCAAGCAAGCGAGTTGATGTTGTTATGATTGATACAGCCGGAAGAATGCATACGGATAAGAGCTTAATGGAGGAAATAAGAAAGATACATAGAGTAGCTTCACCCGACTTAACGATCTTTGTGGCAGATGCACTGATGGGTAACGAAGCACTAGAGATAGCTAGGACATACTCTAAATATGTTCCAATAGATGCAATAATAGTAACCAAGGCAGATGCATACCCTAAGGGAGGCTCAATTCTAACTTTATTAATTGAACTAAAAAAGCCAATAATATTCATGGGCACTGGCCAAGGTTATGACGATTTACAAAGCTTTGATAAATCGTCATTCATAAAGCAAATACTTGGAATCAACTAGGTTAAAAGAGCATTTTTCTCCCATTTATTATAAATCACCATCCAAAGCTGCATGAAGTGCCTCACCCTTATTGTTGTCAAAAAATGTTTAAGGCAATTATTGAAGTGCCTCACCACTGATTTGGTTATCCCTGCAATGCTTGTAAGGAGGAACAGACAGTAAATAAAGTGAAAAACTGAAGACCTCGGGGGGACTCCGCCTTGATGGGGTATGAAGGCGTGCCACAAAGGTGGCTGGAAACCCAAAAACCCCACACGTAAGGCCAGGATAGATTACTTCCTTTCAAGATTGATCAGTAGAGAGAACTGAAATAGTTATTAAAAATCCAAATAATTAACTATTGCCTCAAGTATCTCTGCTATAAATGGCAAGGTTTGCCATTAGTGGCTATATTAAGTGAAGCCGTATTAATCCATTAATTAGGAAATATAATCCAAAGCTTATTATTGCTACTGCAGTAATTAACTTGGTTATGGTGTATGTTTTGGGGCCTCCATACTTGCTACCCAAGTTGATTGCAATAGGGAAAACAATTATCCATGTAATTATTGCAATGAATAGGCCTAGTATACTTTCTAGGCCAAATATGCTTATGAAACTTAATCCGGCAGTTATCCACCAACTTATCTGATAAGGATTAGTTATGCCCATGATGATTCCCTTAGTATAGCTAATTGTAATATCTTTATTATTAGATTGAGTTGGCTGGCTTGTCAATACATTATACGCTAGGTAAATCATTATTGCGCCCCCAGCTAAGTATATGTAGTACACGAATGGCTTCACTAATTGATAGAGGAACAGCGATATGGTCATCAATATTGCATCTGCCGTCATTGCTCCAGCTCCTACCATAGTTCCATGAATAGGCGATTTAAGGGACTCAGCTGCTATTAATGCATTCATGGGTCCAGGAGGCACAGCTAATGAGAACCCAAGCATCATGCCAATCAAGAAGTTTAGCATGGTTAATTAATAATATATATTTTTTATACATTACGTCCGCTCATACTTATTTCGACCAAATTAAAAGTTGCTGAGCATGATGCACTAAAATAATGGAGATAGTTCTTAAATAAACATAGAGGTTAAGGCCTCTACATAAGATAATATTGCTAATTGATCTTCACTGGAGTAGAACTTGACTAGACATAATATGATAAAGAAGGGGAATCTGGAAAATCCTCTAGCGAGGAAGTGATTGTCCATTATGATGAGAATGCGGCTGACGGTTCTCTAGTTATCATTAACTTATTTAGAGAATGATTCTTCGAGTTTTTTAACCAACTTCATAACTTTTTCGCACATAGTTATTGCGCTCTCACCATCAATCTTTGAATAAATCAATTCAGGCGGTGTGCCAGTTTCTTCATCGCCATACATTGAAGTTCCTCTCTCTTTGGTTAAAATTCTTGAAATGCTGGCTAACTCATCTATCTCATTTCTAAACCAGTCTGGGAATCGTTCTCTCTCCCTTTTTAAAGTGATTCCCATATCATGCCATTTTGGGGGTTCAATGCCAACTATCCTGAGGCTTGCTTTAAGGAAAAGTTCTACGGCTTCTTGGCATTGTCTCACCGTAAAAGGATAATTACCATCATTGAATGCTTCCTTAGCATGTTTTACTCTCTCCTCTGCTTGCCTTATGTAGGATTTAGCTAAGCTATTATTACTGGCCATATTGGTCACCGAAGTCTATTATTTCACCAAACTTATAATTTCTTTTCCTCCAATACCACTTTTTGCCTAGCCAAACCCGTTCAAAGCCTAGCTCATCTAGCTTCTTCTTGATCCTCTTTAGTATATCGTTAAAAAAATTCTCTTTATCAAAAAGTATTATAGCGTCCTCGACCATATCCATATATAGTGGAGAGAAATGAGAAGCTTCTTCAGGGGTCTTCATTATTGGCGAAAAAGAAACGTAATAACCCTCATCATAAAGTTCCTCAATGTCCTCCATGAGTTGCGTTTCAAATTGCTCAAATATTTTATACCTTTCGATCCTAGACTTTGGCAGATCTTTCACTATAATTAGGAGATCTATATCGCTATCTTTCCTATTATCACCTCTAGCCACGCTTCCATAAACTACTACGGAATACAATTTATCCTTAAAATGATTGAGCAACAGGTTAAGCAACTTATTCAGCAATGATTCATAAGGTTCCTTAATCATGTTTTATGTTGTGGTTAAAAGTCTTTATAAACTTAATATAACAACCATCAGCAGAGGCCTATACCAAAGTGTTACATAATGATAAAAACAAGCAGCAACCCTCACCTTTTAGGCTGGGGATAAGGTTTTTCATTGCCTTAAGGCTTATTACCCGCTGATCAATTCTTAGGAACTAGTCCCTAATGAAAACAAGTGGCATAAATGTAACCAAAATCCTCGGGAACCCTTAAGGGCCGAGGAGGGGGTTAGTTATCTTAAGGCATAGAAACATGGCATTTGCTTTTGAGGTTGGGAGCATAAGTCTCTAAGTTATTCAGGCATTAATACTAGAAAGAAACAGATAATATTGTTTGTCCAATAAATTATAGGAAATCCCAAGAAATCTCCATAATTCAGTATAGATCACGGACTCAATATGGATTATTAGCCAAGTGGTAACCATTAAGGAGAGATGGCTTCTAAACATTGAGGAAAGTCTTCTCCAATTAAGGGGCGAGAAGGAGTGACTTTGTCTTCTCTTTTATGTTTTCTAATTAATCAAAGCAAAATGTTTTTAACAGCAATTAATTGCTTGCTCTAATCATGAAGGGCTGGAGCGGTAATTTATTGAGGATCGATTTAACGCGTCGAAAATATGCGGTTCAAGGTATAGATCCAAACGTATTAGCTTCATATGTGGGTGGCCGGGGACTCGCAATAAAGATATTATGGGAAGAATTAGAGCCAGGCACGGACCCTCTTTCTCCTAGCAATAAATTAGTGTTGGCAGTTGGGCCTGTGACTGCCTATCCAGGCCCTAACACCGGTAAATTAGTTATAGCTGCTAAGAGTCCATTAACCGGAGGATACGGTGATGGAAATATAGGGTCTTGGGCATCCATTCATATGAGGCGCGCCAATTTGGATGCAATAGTAATAGAGGGCAAGGCAGAAAAGCCGACCTATCTATATATTGAAAATGATAAGGTCCAGTTCATGGATGCCAGCGATATTTGGGGTCTTGATACGTTCGAGGCTGAGGATAGGTTAAGGAAAATCTATGGAAATAATGCTGGTTACCTCTTAATAGGTCAAGCTGGGGAAAACCTAGTTAAGTTCGCTACGGTGATAGCCCAAAAAGGTCGAAGTGGTGGAAGACCCGGCATGGGTGCAGTTATGGGAAGCAAAATGATTAAGGCCATAGTGATCAAGGGCACTCGACCGCTTCCGCCGGCAGCTGACCCTGCTCTCTCCAAGATAGGCATTGATGCAATAGTGGCTACGAAGTCAAAGCCCGGCTATCCATTTTGGCTAAGGCAAGGAACCACAGCAACGGTAGAGTGGGCCCAGGAGGCCAGTGTTCTTCCCACATATAATTATACGGAGGGTCAATTCGATGATTTCAGCAAGATAGGGGGATTCATGGTTGAGAAAAGCAAGGTACTGACTAGGTCGTGCCCTAACTGTGTTATGCCGTGTGGTCATGTTGTTAAGGATCTGGAGGCACAATTATCTGAACTGGACTACGAGAATATAGCTATGCTGGGCAGCAATATAGGCATGGATTCCCTTGATAAGGCCGCTTACCTGAATAGATTGGCCGATATGTTCGGCATGGATACTATAAGTCTAGGTGGAACATTGGGTTGGGCAATGGAAGCCACAGAGAAGGGCTTACTTAAGGGCGATATTGGACTTGAATGGGGCGATGTCAAGGCAGCGGCTCGAGCTGTGGTTGAAATAGCTAATAGATCAAGCGAGTTAGGCCAATTACTAGCGGAGGGCTCTCGAATAGCTTCGCAGAGGATTGGCCATGATTCTTGGAAATTCTCAATGAGCGTTAAGGGACTAGAGGTCAGTGCATATGATTGCCATGCGGCTCCCGGCATGGCTCTTGCATTTGGCACGTCACCCATAGGCGCCAGCCATAAGGACTCATGGGTAATATCATGGGAAGTGCAGACCGGTAGAGATAGTTACTCTCCAGAGAAAGCTGCTAAGGTAATTGAGCTACAAAGAATACGGGGTGGTTGGTTTGAGTCCATGGTTGGTTGCAGGTTCCCTTGGGTGGAGGTTGGACTAGAGTTGGATTGGTACTCAAAACTATTCAAGGCAGCCACAGGTACAGACTTGAATTTAATTACCTTGGCCGATAGAATATATACATTGATACGGGCTTTCTGGATAAGGGAGTATGGAGGATGGAGCAGGGAATATGATTACCCACCAAGGAAGTGGTTTGAGCAGCCGCTCACTAAGGGTCCACTTCGTGGAGCTAGGCTTAGACTTGATGCTTATGACTCGATGCTTAGGGAGTACTATAGACAACGTGGATGGGATGAGAATGGAGTACCAACAATATCTACATTAAAGAGCTTGGGTCTTGAATTCACAATACCAACGTTAAGCAAGTACGTTAAACTAAGCTAATTAATAGCTAAATTAAGCTATGTATTATATATCCCCTTAAAATTAACATTCAGAGTTCTCTCATGGGTGATTGGGGCCGGTCTCTTCCACTAAATGAGAACTATCTAAAACAGGTTTGCGTATTTTTAGTATAAACCATGTTTATTATGTTAGGCGTTCAATTATGTCCTTTGTTAAATTAAGTATTCTAATGCCTTTCTCGGAAGCCTTTCGAGCTATTTCTATTCTCTTTCTTAATCCAACGGTTGCGGCGATCCTAACCGCTTGCTTTCTGGGATCAATCGAGTCCAATTCCTTGATATTATGGATAATTACTTCCTCATAGCCAGTGGGATGAAGTCCCCTGACTAATCTTGGTTTACCGTAGCCAGCCTTAACTAATGGCGGGTAACCCTTGCGTTGCTTCTTTATCTTATTATCGAGAGACTTTGGTCTTCGCCATCCATTCTGCAGTTTTCTATTGAGCCATGAATTCATTCTCATCCACCTTGGTTCTCGCCGTTCCATTAGTAATCTCAATCTCAATAACTTAATCTGCTCGTTGCTTAGCTCTGGCTTCTTGTGGGATAACTCCTTCAACTTATCCAACTCTTTCGGTTGGGCATCATTAGCCATAGGAAGTTGTCCGTTTTTCTGTTTAAAAATATTCTCATTTCAATGAATCATATTGCCTCGCAGCTTCTTTGAATTAAGTCTCTGATTGCTCTATGTAATTAAGTAAGTCCTTAGAGTAAATTAAGCGAAAGATTCGCCTTGTCTTGGTTATGTCAATGAATCACTACGTTTATTAAGTAAGGTGGTTTCTATATTCATGGATGAAGCGGTAAAGGCTATATTAAATGAATTGGAGAAGTATGTCTATACTAAGGCGCATTTAACGTTGCTTACATCCAGGGGGGAAGTAAGTAAATGGCATCTCAAGAAATATAATGGTCATCTTCAATTCCAGAATAAGCACGACGCAGAGTTCTTCTCCGATGTGGTTGTTGATTCACTTCATGATGGGTTTCTCATAATGGTTCTGCGGAGCCCTACTGATGCTAAAAAGGACGGTAAATCCATAAAGGAATTACGTGCATATAGAATTACACGAAAAGGTGGGTTTATTATAAGTAAAGTTCCAATTGATGAATTGATAATATCGATGAATATAAATAGCATTACTGGCGAATTGCTGGAGCCGGAACTAGCCGTTAGGTATTGTGTGGATAATGAATGCATCTCAAGCGATGATATAAAAGAAGAGGATTTACAAGTATATATGAGGAACATTAGAAGATGGATGCATTAATATTGTGAATTAAGGACCTCATGCATCGCCTTATAATTGAATTGAAGCACTTACTACTCAGTTTACGGTATAGTCCCGCTTATATGGGATAAAAATAATAGTCCATTACTGTAAAAGTTGATTTGCTGTGGATCAAATGGTTATTCCATATATTTTCTCCATGTTTATTTTACAGATAGAATCAATAAAATCTTCTTCTATTATGCCCATCCTCACGTAATCCTTAAGCTTCTTAGCTAGCGTCCATGGTGGTATAACGCTGCCAGTTCTTTTGGGATCATCTACAAAATCGCTCTCAACAACAAAAATGGGACCTAATTGTATCGCTGCATCAAATTCCCCTTTTCTACCTATTGGCACTGATGGCGAGAACCCATATGAGGCACCTATGCCAACCATGTCCGGCGCTGCATGGTGAAGCACGACTTTTTCCTTCGTTATGTTCGCTTTGTCGGCAAGCACTTTTATAGAATCAACGGTTTCCCGTCCTCTTCGCTCCAAGTGTAGATGCACTACTGCATTGATATCTCTCGCAATTTCCATAGCATATAATATTACATCATTACATAACTCCACTATATCATTACCGACATCCCAATGAGGTCTCCCAATCTCTCCTATTCCAATAGCCTCACCCCTTTTTATGAATTGACTTGCTACATCGATGGCTTTAATCATGTGGTTTTTAACATCATTAATGCTCCACCCCCTCTCCAATAGTTTATGACACTCGGCTGGATGAAGGCCAATCACGGGAACCGACTTAACTCCAGACTCGCTTACTAATCTTGAGGATTCTATTGTTAATTTATACAGTTTCTCTACGTCACTAATATCGCCCGCATTTAATCCAAAGTCTGATGGCAAGAGACTTACTATTACCATAAATGAACCGCCCTTCTCTGCAAATCTCTTGGCGACTATCTTTGGTCCCAATCCATTAACTGGATTCACATGTCCATGATTATCACTGATAAACATGCAATAAATGAATTAAGTTAGCATTAAAAACCTCTCGAGGGAGTTCCAGTAAGTCATGGATGAGGAGGAAGAATTATTGAGTATTGTGGAGTCAACTCAATTAGTAGATACTGGCTATGGGTTCGCCATATATATAGATTCGGATATTCCAACCGTTCAAGATTTTACAATTGTCCCCATTTATCATGAATTTGATGATGCTGTAATACTGGAGATATGGATAGAATATAGTGGCGCTGGTGCTCCTCTTAGGTTTGCATTACTGGATGAGGTAGATGAGCATGTGGAGGCCGTGGGAAAGTGGTTATTAAATGGACAAATGCTGTTATTATTTAAGAGTAAATTAGTATCGCTTCCTCTTCCTCCTAATGTGAAGCCAATGAGGCTATTCGCCCATATTGCCGGGCCAGATGAGCGCCCTACTGCTTAAGTAGCTCCCTAACTCTCCTCTTAAGTATTGGATCTCACCCATGTTTATAACAGGTTTATTGAATCTATCCAAATCATCGAAACCAAGACGAGGACACGCCGTGTTTATAACCGCATCAACATTTAATTCATTTATTAAGTCAGGCCCAACTTCATCGCTATATATAATGAAACTCTCTATTCCATTTCTATTCAGGAATCCAAGCACGCCATTTACTTGTAGTTCCATGGATTGTCCAGGCTTTCCTGTCACTATTATGGCAATTCTCTTCGCTTCTCTAGCCTTAAGCAGTGCATTGATCTTAAGTGCCAACAATTTTCTATATGCTTGTTCAACATCATCTACTGAAACCCTGTGTGGATCCACTGCTATCACCCTTGCCGTGGGATTCACTAGCTTCACAGTTAATGGGTAGAATAATCCCCCCGACACGATTGCGGCATTATTGGTCTTAATGGGGAAAAAGCATCCAGTGAATGGTCCATATAGTTTAACTCCAATGCTCTGCGATAATTCTTCGGCATATAACTTATATGGCAATGCATAGGCCATTAATTCGAACTTCGAGATTAGCTTCAGCTTCTCTAGTAATGCCTTAATCACATCCTCATTTGGTTCATAATATGCTGGGACCAAGTATGCGGATGAATCCTTGAAGTTAATCACCGTCAAAGCACCACTCCTCGTTAGTGTCGCCCCATTCATTCGAAGTATGCTCTCTATATTTGGTGGAACAGCATGTCCTAAATGAATTATGGCAGCGTTGGAATTAAATGATACATCGCATGAGCCCCACGTATTTCGCCCACTAATGAACACGGGAACATCCTTAATCATCTTGGCGACTTCTATGGCAATATTCCTAAAACCAATTGGCGCCTCCACTATTACCTTGCTCGCTCCTCTATTGGAAGCAAGCCTTAATGCTTCCTCCAAATCCTCAAGCAAAACTCCATTAATCAGCATTAGGTTCTTCCCCACTCGATTCGGCATATCCGTTGCTCATCATTCGAGAATTAATTTATATCAATTTAAAAAACTTTAGCGTAGACCTAGTTAGCAATAATTAATTCCCAAAATTAGAATGAGTATTCATCACGAATAATTTTTAAAGTGCTCTCCACGTTCAATGGTAGGGCCAGGCTTGAGGGGGACTGCCGCCTCCTCCTCCCTAAAGGAGCCGTAGGTTAACGGGAGCCGAAACCCTCGCTTGGCGACAGTAATGGCCCCGCGTCAATGGGTTGCCGGCGATGAATGCCAGCCCCCTGGAACGCTCATCCCTAGGCTCACCCGCCGTAGGGCGAGTCGGGACCTAGGTACGCGGCGAAGCGGGTCAGGCCCGGGAGGGAGCAGCCCTAAGTCGCGGTGGGCGTGTTCAGGGGTCCACTGACTGGATGCTGGGCGCTCGTCGGCGCTGGGTCTAGCTGTCGCTTGTGGAGGGGTTGGGCCCTATTCGTCATTCAACGAAGATAATCATTTAATTGCGATGCTTTAATAGCCAAAGGCATGGAGCTAGGTAATTATCCAGCCTATCCACCTACAGATCCAGAATTTGAGAAGCCGCCGAAGAAAGATAAATATGATGTAGTGATAATAGGAGCTGGTGGCGGTGGTTACCATGGATCCTTCGAGTTAAGCAAAGGCGGATTACATGTTTTAATGATAGATGATAAAGGCAATCTAGGCGGTTCTTGTCTATATGAGGGGTGTATTCCATCTAAGGCCGTGAGAATGGGTATTCATTTATTAAGGAACATGAGAAACATGCTGACCGCAGTTGGAAATAGCGATATTGAAAAAGTAAAACTGACTTGGGAAAATCTCATAGATAATAAGGATTGGGTTCAGGAACTTCGTTATAACCAACATATAAGGGAAGTGAAGGAACATGCCCCACTTGAATTAGTTAAGGGTATTGCCACAATAGTGGGAAATAATAAGGTTCGAGTGCAGGGAGGAACATGGAGTAAGGATATTGAGGCCGGCCGCCTCCTCATTGCTACTGGTTCCATTCCGATTAAGTTGCCCATTCCTGGAAGCGATTTATCCATAGGCAGCATGGAGCTTTTCGGTTTCCGCACTAGGCACAGGAAGATACCATCAAGCGTTGTAATAATAGGTGGTGGATACATAGGGGTAGAGGTCGCATTTATGCTCAGCCGTATGGGGGTTAAGGTAACTATTATAGAAATGCTTCCACGCATATTAAATGGATGGAGCAGTGATGTTGTTTCCGAAATAGAGGCAAGCCTGGAGAAGAGTGGAGTAACTGTATTAACTAATTCCAAGGTGGCATCCATACGGGATGATGGAAACGAAAAAATAGTGGAGTATGATACGACAACTGGAAGGCGATTCGTAAAAGGCGAGGAAGTGGTGATGGCTGTTGGACGGAAGCCATTTGTGGAGGGGCTTGATGTTCTCCGTATAGTGGATAAAGGAAAGGTAATGGTTGATTCAACAATGAGAACCCCGGTACCCAACATATATGCTGCAGGCGATGTAATTGGGCAATACATGTTGTTCCATGCTGCGGTTAAGGAATCCACGATAGCCGCATGGAATATGCTTCATGGTGCTCCAATCTATGAAGTGAATTTCAATTCTATACCGGTTACCATATTTAGTGAACCCGAGGTAGCAGTGGTTGGGTTAACTGAGGATACGGCTAGGGCTAGGGGTATTCCATATACTACAGTTAAATATCAATTGGAGGATGATGCGTATGCGCAGATATTGAGGGCTAGAGAGGGATGGTTAAAACTAGTTATTGAGAGAGATTCGCAGCGAATAATAGGTGGAGAAATAGTTGGGGAGGATGCTTCTTTGCTAATAAATGAAGTGGCACTAGCCGTAGCCACTAATGCTAGAATTAAGGATGTGGCTCTTCTTGCTCATGCGCATCCAACGATTTTTGAGTCCATAGATAGAGCAGCAATAAGATTTAAGTTGTGAGGAAGCCGTGGATGAACGGTTAAGGGCTATTTTATTGGATTGGCGAATGATAGCTATTATGAGGCATTTGAAAAGAGCTAATGTGGATTATGGCAAATCCATAATGAAGGATACCGGTATACCTCTTGGTTCTGTGGTTCAATTATTAGAACAGTTAGAGAGACTCGGCTTAGTTAATAGGATAGATAAGCCTGTACTAAAGAATACTTATGCTAAGTTCAAGAGAAAGCATGAGGTAAGAAAACATCATGTATATTATGGATTAAGCAGAGATGGCGAACTAATGCTTAGAGAACTCGATAAATCATTGCCTAATTTATACGTCGAATTAATACTAAGCGATGCTAAGTTATTAATGACTTGGTCTAGGTTTCTTAATGGTTCACCCATGCCCAGCGACTTATCTATTCTACAGGAAATGGGGCTACTTGGCAGCAATAATGGTTTAACGGAAATGGGTAAAATGGTTAGAGATAGATTAATTCAACATCCACGTTTCAAACAATCAAGGCAATAAGATTTTGCGTGAAGCATACTCAGCTTAAAGCAAGAATTTTAAACCCAATTCACTAATCAATTGGCGAGTGATGACTAAAAAATACCGGTATTGGTGACGAGTTTGCCGAGTGCTGATGAAACAGATAACACTTGCCTTTTAGGGCTGGGTAGGCTTTTTAAGCTCCTTGTTTGCTATATTTGGCTTTGCCGGTCATTTTTGGCAGGAACTTATTTCCCGCAATGCAGAGAGCAACCATAGAGGTAACCAAATCTCGAGAGACTCCCCTCAAGGCAGAGAGGAGACTGGTCTATGTAGAGTATGCATCAAGCGTTGTCTCGGCCACATCAAAGGCATATGCAGCTATTCTTCCTATTGATTCTATTACTAGAAGCATATATCCCCGTGAGTCCATGGTGACTTCATGCATTGCCTCCATGGCCTCTACTCTCTCGTTTAGTAGGATATTTCTTTTATCCAGAATTTTCATGGCTATATCTGTGTTTTTGCCTATGAATGCCGTCAGCGCTTCATTGCCGAGTTCTAGAACCCGTATTCCAAGGTTCTTAACAGTCTCCACAGCATGATTCGGTGCATTTAGATGAGGTGCCCATTGCGCTATTCTCCAGGCATGGTCCCCGCTGCGCTCCACGGATTTAGCAACCAATAAATATGGGGTTAGCTCTATTCTATTCTGTAATGATATGGAGCTCAACAATATTCTTCCCTCTATTGCCATGTTTATTAGCCTATGTATTAATAAGTATGTTTTGTCTACCTCATCATCCCTGGCCGTGACATCCCTAGCTAAGGCTTCATCGCCACTTCCAATTAAGTCAAGGGAATCCCGCATCATTCCCCTCACTGTTAACCACATTCTATGCATTAATTTGCTCAACGGTAGTTGGGTTTGAACTGAAAGGATATTCACTCGGGCCTCAGTTGGGTTCTCCTCTATTAGCTCTATTCCAGCTAACTTTGACTTAATGGCTGAAAATAAGGTATCCTTAGTTAGGGAATTGGCTTTATCGAACTTAATAGTTATGAAATTATCGCCCCTTAAGTAAGAGCTTATTACCATTCTTAGAATGCCATCGATAGATGATTCTGTAGTGACATGAATACTGCTGCTGCGTTGGGTCTCCTTGGCTATAGGTCTTATTAAGATACCCTCATCTCTAAGCTCTAGATATACAGGTGAACCCGGTCCCAGTCCTATAGCGTCAGCCCAATTCTTCGGGATCGTAACTCCTATTGATGACTTTCCAAGCGACTGTGTCTTTCTTACATCGGTACTACTTCCCTTAGGCATCCAGGCTTAGGCTCCTTTTTGCTTAATTTAAATTTTTAAAATAATTGGGGGTTTAAGGGAGGTGGAGGTCTCCTTCATCACTGAAGAGGATGGGCGATCCCATGGAGGTTTTTATAACATAGTGAGGTACATTTTTGCCTTGACTGCTAGCTGGGTCTACTCCCTTGGGACTGGGAATAAGCGACTATGAGAGGCTCTCTGCAAACCGCACGAGGGCACTTGATCCCAAGGAGACCAACGATGCGGATGAGGAAGACGGATCTAGGTCTGAGAAGCAGTAAAGCCAACGCCGCTAGACTAAAGGAAATAGGTTTTGATTAAATAATAAAGATAATTATTTCATTGTAAATAATTATCCATTTCTATTATTGCTCCTTTGTGATTTTAATTGTTTGTGCTCTCTTTATAATATCATCTACGTTTATTGAGCCATGATCGCTCTTCGATGGATCTACCGCATCATCGCCGTATTTAAATTGAACTATGAGATCCGAGGACGTTCGTACTGTCCCATCATATGATACATACATGTCTTGCATTGCATTTATCAATCGTCGTTGGGCATACCCACTTTGCGATGTTCTCACTGCTGTATCAACTAGTCCATCTCTGCCACTTGCAGCATGGAAGAAGTACTCTATCGGCGTCAGTCCACTTCTTAGATTGGACCTGACATATCCTCTAGCCTCGGGTCCCAGGTCTCCTTGGTTGAAGTGGGAAAGCGTTCTATTGAGAAATCCTCTCTTGAATCGTTCGCCCCTAACTGTTTGCTGACCTAATAATGCCATCATTTGAGTTAAGTTCACTAAGCTACCCCTTGCTCCTGTCTTTGCCATTATATACGCGTCGGAATCCTTATCAACGTATTTATCAATTATCGCTGCTGCTTCTTCCCTTATCTTGGAGAGGAGTATTGTTATTCTATTCTCTAGGGTCTCTTCAACAGTATATCCTGGATCTGCCTCTAGGGTCTTTGCGTAGAAGCTCTCTAGAAGTTTGTTTACATCTTCCTCATATTTATTCTCTATCTCGTGAATTTCATGGAATGCTTCCTCCCCTAACTCTAATGAATCCATGCCTATGGTGAACCCTCTAAGATCTATGAATCTCATTATTGTCCTAAGCGTGGCGTCAATCCACTTTCTCGCCTCATCGCTTCCGTACCTCTTCACTATCGTGTGCCAAAGGGAATTGACTTGCTCTGCTCCTATGGATTTCTTGTCTAGGACCCCGGTTGCCATGTAACCATTAATTATAACTATGTATTCATCAGTGAAGCAATTATAGGCATCCTTACAAGTGGAGCGCATTGCTGTGGCCTGGGTCCAATTAAGGTCCTTCGGCAATAACATTGATATAACTTGTTTTCCAGTCCAAAGCTCCTCAGGATACTGTATGGCTGGTTCCATTATTTCGCCATTATAATTAGCGGCAGCTAATAGATACATTAATTGCTCCTTATTAATTAGCGTATCTTTCCTAGTAAGCAAGTAACCACTTGTTATGTAGTCCTGCCTAGCGCCTATAATGGGTCCACCATACCTTGGCGTTATTATGTGGTTCTGAACAAGCATGAGAAGCCTAGCCTCGGCTCTCGCCTCCTCGGTTTGCGGTACATGCAGGTTCATTTCATCCCCATCGAAGTCGGCATTATACGGCGGACACACTGCTAAGTGAAGCCTAAAGGTTCTGCCTGGAAGCACCTTGGCTATGTGGCCCATTATGGACATTCTATGAAGGCTAGGTTGCCTATTAAATAGGACTATATCCCCATCTATTAAGTGTCGATACACTATTGAACCAGGCACTATTGACTTAGCAACCTCAGTTCTATCTCTGACATATTTTAGATTTCGCTTTCTACCATCCGGCCCCACTATCTCGATTGCACCAGGCCATATTTCTGGGCCATTCACAACCAGTTGTTTTATCTTGTCTATATTCCACTCAGTAACGTATTCAGGCACTGTTAATTCCTTGGCTATATCTATAGGTACCCCAACCTCATTTATGCTTATATTCGGATCCGGGCTAATTACGGTTCTTGCAGAGAAGTCAACCCTCTTGCCGGAGAGACTTCCTCTGAACCTACCCTCCTTGCCCTTTAATCTCTGTGCTAATGTCTTTAATGGTCTCCCCCCTCTATGTTTTGCCTGAGGTAAACCAGGCAATTCATTGTTGAAATATGTGGATACATGATACTGAAGCAGGTTCCACACATCATCAACCATCATCGAGGGAGAACCCGATTCAATCGCGTTCCTCAGCTTCTCATTTGTTCTAACTATTTCAACTAATTTGTGGGTTAAATCATCAACGCTCATTTGCCCATTTGGTAACTGAATTGATGGTCTAACCTGCGGTGGAGGCACCGGTATCACTGTTAGGATAGCCCACTCAGGCCGCGCAGAGCTTGGATCAATGCCGAGAACCTCTAAGTCGGAGTCAGATATTTTCTCTAATCGTTCCCTTATCTTGATTGGATCCATCTTTATTTCTATATGATTCTCCGTCTCTTCATAGAAATCAGTGGGTCTCTCCAGCCTTATCTTTAATTGCTTTGCTCCACAATGAGGACAAGTATCGCGGCTAATTGCTTTCTTAACTATCTTGGTGATGACTCTATCCCTGGTGAGTCGCCAATGCTTCTTAAGCCTCTCTAGCCTTGTTCTATACCTCTCAATCTCCTGATCAGTGAGTAGAACTCGTCCACATTCTCTACAGGTAGCCCTTAGTAGATCATGAATAGGCTTAGCGAACTCTGGATGAATCACTGGACGTGCCAACTCTATCCTACCGAAATGACCAGGACACCTGCTATAATCATTACCGCAAGTTTCACATACAGCCTCAGGCTCCGCCACGCCGAGTCTCTTATCCATTATTCCTCCCTTAACGGGATTGCCTGCCTCATCGTATGTCTCAGATGTTGTTATCTCCATAACTGACATTCTCCTAATAGTATCCGGCGATAATATGCCGAACCTTATTCTGCTCAGCGACTTGGAAGGAATATCCCTATCCATATTCTTAGATTGATTTAATGACATCTACGGCAACCATATATTAGCCCCGTTTATAAACTTTAATTACTAAGCCCCGAAAGTATCACTAACTGAGAATTTAAGGCTTATGCATAAGGAGGCGCACTTCGATGAATTTAAAAACAAGGCCAGTCTTTCACCGTAGAAAGATTTTAGAACACGTATAATCTTGCAGTGATTCGCTCTGACCATTTTTATGGAGAGATGGTGAGAATACGGCTTGCAATGCTAAGAAAGGAGGGCAACTGATCTGGCACAAAGAAGAGGAGTGCTTCATGCCTTAGGGTCTGTATTCCTTCAGGGTGAGGAAGTTAATGAGTATTTTCTCTCTACTATTGCTAGCAATAGGGCTATTAAAGCAGGCACAGATATTATTAACCCAATTAATGTATCCATTGGGTTCCATATACTGCTTGAGCTAGTGGGCGTTAATTCAGGTGGAGTTATCTCGATATCTATCCATCCATTATTCATCATCGATGCTTCAAGCCATGCATGGTAATCCATTCCAGTTACCTTTCCATCGCTCCCTATAATGTATCCTACCGCTACCCTAGCGTTTATTCCCTGTTTTCTCAGCATATTAGCTGCATAGTATGCATAATCACTGCACCAACCTATTTTATATAGCGGCACCCCAGTTATGGGATCATTATATGGCACTGATGTGGCGTATCTATATGTTCCGCTGAATCTAATGTTCCTAATGATATAATTAATTGGAGCAAAAGAATTGTTTCTGGGAACACAGACTTGAATAGTGTAAGTTACCGAGGAGATTGATCCTAGTGGTTCAATTACATAATCTGGTCCCAGCACTTTTATTGGGACATTAGGTTTTATTGAGTCAATAGTTACATTTCCAGTGATATATTCGACATTGGGACCCGTATTGACATAGACAGGTATTGGTATAAGTGATGGATGTGTTAGGAAAATAATTGATATACCTTTCAATGTACAATTGGTTCCACTGCCCAATTGTATAGTGTATGGTGGATACCCTAAATAGGTTATGTTGCGGCTTGGCCCTATTAATTCCCCATCACTGAGATTATCTACAGTAAATAACCTGAGATAAGTATTGATAGATGCATTGGTTACCGCTATTACATTGTTTGACTGATTAGCTGGGAATTCGAGGGGCGCAATTAATGATGGGTTTCCCCTTATTAACTGAGTATCGTAAATCACATGAAGAGAATCATTATGGAGGAGTGCAATCACTTCATTAGTGGAATTAATGCTCATTAATACGTAGGAACCATTACCAATCGGTTCCCCAATCCATGTTGTACCATTTATTAGAAAGACGAAGGAACCATTAACTTGAACTACATTTAGGGACGCCAAGGCCAGCAAAAGTGTAATAAGCATATTATTCTTAATAGGTCCTAGTTAAAAACTCACTGGCATCAATTATTAATCTTAAGATATTTAATTAATCTAAACTAGAAATGGATTAGAGTAATCTAATTAGGGGAATCATAATGTTCCCAACTAGGATGTACATGATATAGCCAATAAATATGTAGGCCACATAGGGCATATTGTAACTAACTAGAATGTACTCGGAATCTTCAGTTACTTGAGCCACATCATCGCTGATTCTTACGCTTAATTTGCCGGGTGAGTAGGCCCATGGCTTTTGCTTGACGCGTATTGATTTTTCACACGTCAAGAATATAATATAGGCAATTTGGGTCAGCATAGTGGCACTGCTGAGCTCGGGGCATTTGCTCATTCTTTTCACATTGAGCGCCACATTCCATATTATGAAGGGTATAGTTATAATCATGCTGTTAACCAGCGTAGCTATTATTGGAGCATTCAATGCTGCGCTGAGTGGAGTCAATGGAGTGGGTGGAACCGTAGCTATTGGTATAAGGCCCATTGCTATCGCATCCGCCTCTCCCATGGTCTTCGTGATCCATATAGCTATAGCCAGCATAACTCCAATTCCAGCATCCAATAAATACAGCGAAGTAAGGTAGGGCGGTGACTTACTTATTAACCAAATGGACAAAGCAATTCCGGGGGCGGCAAGGAACCACGTTAGGTCATTTATCATTCTATTATGTATATCTTGAACAGCTGCCGCTCCAAGGGATACTGCCATAAATAATTCAGCTGCTCGTTGAATCAACACAACCTACCCATCCTCTTCTTCAATGTATCTATTGGGTCCGTTCTAACAGGATCTACGCCTAAGGCATCGGCCATGTATAGCGTCGTCACTCCAAGCAATGAAATACCATAAAGTTCCTTAGCTAGGATACCATTGCCTCTTAGATCAATTTTAATTAATTGTGACGAGAAATCGTTGAACACTATTTCAACGGCATCAATTATAGGGTTAGGTTCAGCCCTCACAAGTATATGTTTGACGGGATGTTTCATCATTAAGGTTACTATATCATTATGATCAGCCTCCGGTATTGTTGCCACTATTGCGGGTGTCTTAGCATTCTCGTTTAAATCATTCTTGAAGCGAACAGCTACTCCCTGCACCTTGGAATCCACGAATATATAGGGCACGTAACCAATGAGTTGTTTGCCTATATCTGCCGCAATTGATTTATCGCGCAACGCGTTTTCTTGGGCGACTATGCTTTCCTCTATATCGTTCTTCTCTATTCCTATTGCTTTATTGATGATCGCGAGAGCAGCATAGAGGAGTTGGGGGAACCCAAACCTGGGAGCAGTGGCTGAAGGTACAGTTATAACGCTTATGCCTCTCTCATTAAATTCCTTAAGCATCCTTCCGCCGGTAGTTATTCCAATTACATGCGAGCCCTTACCATGTGCTAGCAATGCGCTGCACAGTGTTTCAGCTGTGTTTCCAGAGTAGCTAATGGCTATAGTCAATGTCTTTCCATTAACCCAGTCAGGTATCATTGTGTCTTTAATTACATGAATCGGCAGCCTATTACCCAAGTAATCCCTAATTGTGTCTCCAACTATTCCAGACCCTCCCATTCCAGTTATCAATATCGACGATGGTTTAAATGGCGCCCTCGCTTCTATTGATTCATATACCGACTTGGATATTGCTGGCCACTTCTCGTAATCTCGGAGATCCATGTAATGCTGCCAACGTATCTCGTTTTAATTATTAACGCCATTATTTAAAATCTCATATTATCATGCGTTATCAAGTACTGATAACGCTTATAAAATGGTTGCATTACCCAAAATTAATGACTGAGAAAAAAATAACTTACGTATCCATAATGGCAGATGAGGGAATTCACCCATTATACGAAAAAGCGTTAGAGGATGTCAAAGATATTCTGGGCCGAGAATGGCCAATCTATATTAATGGTAAAGGCGCATCCGTAGGACACACGTTTGAGAAAAGAAGCCCAATAGATACCAATATATTGATAGGAAGATTCCAAAGAGGTGGCGCCCCTGAATTCACTAAGGCCCTTGATTCAGCTATAACGGCCTTCAAGGAATGGTCAAAGGAGGATTGGAGAAACAGAGTTAAGGTAATGAGGAAACTCGCTGATTTAATAGAGAAGAATAGATTTAGACTAGCCGCCATAATCACTTATGAGGTCGGTAAAAATAGGTTCGAAGCTCTTGCAGAGGTCTATGAGATGATAGATGTACTAAGATATAATGCTGATTTGATGACTAAGATGAATGGATATGAGGAACCCATGTCATCCCCAGTGCCGGGAGAAGAGCCCCTTAGTGTCATGAAACCATATGGTGCGTGGGCAGTCATTTCCCCATTTAATTTCCCGATGGCATTGGCCAAGGGAATGCTAACAGGCGTTCTCCTCACCGGTAATACTGCAGTTTGGAAACCAACCAGCGAGGCACCATTATCTGCAGTTTCCCTCTATGAATTAATGATAGAGGCAGGCGTGCCTAGTGGTGCCATAAACCTAGTCACAGGGTCCGGAGAGGCATTTGAGGACGCCATTGTTGCCAATCCAAAGGTGGCCGGGATAGCCTTTACCGGCTCTAGGGACGTTGGTATGAGACTCTATAGAAGATTCACTCAATCACAGCCCTGGCCTAAGCCAATAGTTCTAGAGATGGGCAGTAAGAACCCGGTTATAATCACCTCAAAGGCTGATCTAGATAAGGCAGCTGAAGGCGTAATGAGAGCTGCCTTCGGCTTTGATGGTCAAAAATGCTCAGCAGCAGCTAGAGTTTATGTTCAGCGGAACATTTATGACGAATTCATTTCTAGACTGCTCGAGAAGACAAGGACAATAAAGGTTGGTGATCCGCGTCATAGGGATGTGTTCATGGGTCCAGTCATAAATAAATCAGCGCAGGAGAATTATGTTAAGTATATTGAAGATGCCGTGCGGGCTGGTGGTAAGGTTCTCCATGGTGGTAAGGTATTGAATAATGGCGAATTTAGCCGGGGCTATTATGTGGAGCCAACAATACTCGTAAATGTGCCGCAGGGTAATTACTTGTGGTATACAGAGTTATTCCTTCCCATTATTTTAGTGGATTCCTTCACTACATTAGATGATGCTCTTCTTAAGGCTAATGATACAGAGTATGGACTCACTGCTGGAATATTCAGTGAAGATATGAATGAGGTAAATTATTTCTTTGATAATATAGAGTTTGGTGTTGTATATGCTAATAGGAGAGGCGGCGCCACGACCGGTGCATGGCCTGGTGCACAACCCTTTACGGGTTGGAAGGCCAGTGGAGCCACAGGTAGGGGAGTTAATGGTCCTTATTATTTGCTTAACTTCCTAAGGGAACAGGCAAGGACAATAGTCAGATAAATTATATTAGCTATAGATTTTTCTTTAATTATTTAATAATCGATCTCGGCAAGGTAACATTTTTAATGCCTAGAGCTCAGTTACCTCAATGAATATTAGGCAATGCATCGTAGCCATGCTGCTTAAGGCTCTTAAAGCCAGTAATCTAGATAGATTAGGGGCTTTATGCTTCATTGTCGATAATTTAGGTAGTTTTGATGCCTTTAACTGGAGCATGGAGGGCGATCTCCCCATAAGTTCAGAGTTTATCGATGCGGTCGAGGAAATGACTAGAATGGGTTTAGTTAAGGTTAATGGTTCATCGATTGCATTAATAAGTGAGGCCCCCCTCGATTGTGGTTGGTTGCTTGGAAGAGTTAAATCAATTGTAGATGATGTACTATCGAGGTATGGCCATATGGAGTTAGAGGAACTAATGGATGAGGCAGCATTCCTGTATCAAGATAAGGAATGAAGGTTCCCCACTAAGTAATTTAGTTGCCTTAATATTCTGTAAATGGCTAGAGGCCCCTCTAATGCAAATGCAGTAACTATCCCAATTAAGTCAGCACCCATGCGTAGCCCCTCTATAACAGACTCGCCCGTCATGAATCCCCCAATGCCTATTATGGGTACGTCACGCGATAACTGCCTAGCCAACCGTAATAATCGCAGCACCAGCGGATTTATTGGTGCACCACTTAATCCGCCGTAGCCCCTTGAAAGCGGCGCCTGTACGGGAAGGGTGTTAGCTATTGTTAAGCCAAGTTTGGCTTCGGAAAGCAATTTAATTAGTCTCAGCTCGGCTTGAACATCACTTAGAAGCGGCACCTTGATTATCACTTGTGTATCCAGCTTGCGGATTCTCTTAAGTAACTCCTCAAGTCCTCCCTCTAGCCATTGACCCCTATAAGTGGGGCTACTTATATTGACCTCAACATAATCCACACATCTAACTTCTGAGGCTGCCGTAGCTACCTTAATAACATCATCAACCGTGAAGCCAGCGGCACTAATAATCAGTAGCTTTGATTTAGGCCATGAAGGGCACTTTCTTCTAACTAGATCCAGAACAAAACCAGCGCCCCGGGAGGGTAACCCCATTGCATTAATCATTGCTCGCTTTGCCGGATACTTAATGAATCGTGGACGCGGGTTACCGGGTCTAGGTTGAGGTGTAACTGAACCAATAACGTGGAATCCAATCGGCATTACTGCGGCAAGGTCCATCAATAATCCATCCTTATCTATACCAGCCCCAATTCCAAGCAATCCATCCAGCGTCTTGCCCTGAAACTCGTATGGAGCATAGGTTTTTGGTCCAAGCATTTTCACTGCCCGACTCAATAGGGATAGCCGCATTAATGCGTGGGATGTCTCATATGTAGCCTCAGGCGGTAGGTTATTGATTAATTCTATTAAGTTCATCTAATATCTCCTCAGCTCTAAGCACGTATTGAAGCGGGACTTTCAAGTCAATGCCTCCACCGCTTCTATCTACTATTACCATTGCTTGGACCGCTCGTAATCCAGCCGCCTCTATTAGTTCTATGCCTCTAATTAATGATGAGCCCGTGGTCATCACATCATCTATTATGAGGACACGTTGATTGCCTGTATATATGCCCTCCACGAATCTTGAGGTACCATGCTCCTTTGGTTGCTTTCTCACATATATCATGCCTATGCCCAATTTATATGCTAACATGGCTGCCCACGGCACTCCACCGCTCTCTATGCCGGCCACTAGGTCAATGTTGGAGACTAGTTGCGACATTGCTTCAATTACCTCCTTGTAGATTACCGGTATCGATAGTGCTCTCCTCATGTCAATATAATAATCGCTCTCTTTTCCGCTGCTTAACTTGAATTTGCCGAACTGAATTATGCCATACTCCTTCAATAGCTTTATTAATTCTTTTCTATTCATTATTTTATCACCAACTGTGATTCGACATCCTTAAGCGAGTTATAGGTTCCACAATAATCGCACTTCAATGTAGCTGGGTTCTCCTTGATTACCGTGAAGGATGGGGTCACCGGCTCCCTCGTTTTATTAGTTATACATTTGGGGTTCTTGCATTTAATTATGCTCCTTATCTTTGTTGGAAGCTCAACTTTGAATTTCTGCTTCACTTCATACTCATTAACTATGTTTACTGTGGCTGTTGGAGCGATTATCGCTATCATGTTTAGCTCATCTTGACTGAGGTTCTTTCCCTCTATCTTAATAATATCTTTTCTCCCTAGCTTGCTGCTGTCCACGTTCATGACAAGCGCAATTCGGCCCTCTGTCCCAGTTAACCTGAGAATCTTGAGTATAATTAGGGCTCGCCCGGCAGGTATGTGATCGATTACTATTCCATTTCTTATCTTACTGATTATCAATTCCTTGCTCACTCCACATCACCTAGCACCAATTTGATTAAAGCCATCCTCAAGGGAACACCCAGTGCAGCTTGCCTAAAGTACCTGGCATGCTTTGTATAATCCACGGCGAAATCAACTTCATCAATTCTGGGAAGCGGATGTAGAATTATTAGTTCATTTTTCGCGTTCTTCAAAATATCCACAGTTAGTTTGAAGCTTCCCTTAACTTTCTCATATTCAATTGGATCTGGTATTCTCTCCTTTTGTATCCTGACCACGTAAATTACATCCAAATCGCTTATAACTTCATTTAAATCCTCCGCATATGCGTACTTGATCCCTCTCTCATTTATGAAATCCATTAATTCATTCCTAGGTCTTAAGCTAGGCGGTGACACTAGGTGGATCTTAACATTAAATAACGATAATAATTGAACAAGTGAATTAATAACTCTAGCATATCGTAAGTCGCCTAAGAGCCCAATGCTTAATCCATCAATCCTACCGAATTCTCTCCACATAGTGTATACATCTAGCATCGCCTGGGTTGGGTGGTTCTGTGCCCCATCTCCAGCATTTATAACAGGTGAATCAGCCACTTCAGCAGCGAACTTTGCTGCTCCCTCTAATTCATGCCTAATCACTATTATATTAGAGTATGAATCCAGCATCCGCACAGTATCAGCTAAATTCTCTCCCTTAGCTAATGATGACGCCTCGGTCCCGCCTAATTCGATGAATCGCCCACCAAGCCGTAGCATTGCCGTTTCAAAGCTTAATCGAGTCCTAGTGCTGGGCTCAAAGAAAGCCACCCCCATGACTTTTCCATCAAGTATATGAAGAGTTGATTTCGCATACTTCTCCATTTCCTGGGCCTCTTGAAAGAGGTCCATTAAGTCTTCTCGGTTCCATTCAAGAACCGAGATCACGTCTCGTCCATACCAGTTACCCAAGGAACCCTCAAGCTACTCAATAAACATGCTTATAAATGTTCCCTCAACGAAGGCAGCCCTGGCCCCCTCTTTTTATTGACTCCATTATTGCAAGGAGTTATTAGTGGAGAAAGCGGTTAGCGGTTTGGTGGGCCGGCAAATGGCTTCTCGACGCCCTTATCAACGCCAGCAATTAAATGGCTTCTAGCTTCTTGTCCTCGCATTGCCGATAGAATCATAGCTATGGCAAGTATTCCCATTGATGCTAAGAATGCAGAATGAAGTCCTTCTAGAAAACTCGTGGTGATGCCGCCCACTAAATTAGATGTGCCTAGGAACACTTGGAAAGCAACATATCGTGGAACGGTTAATGAGGCAATCGTTATTGATAAGACATAGCTCACCAAGATCCCTATATTAGCTAAAGTCCTAAGTATTCCGGATGCCCCGCCATAGAACTCACTTTTGGCATTAGCCATCACTGCGCTGTTATTTGCAGGAAAGAAGAAGGCTGATCCCACTCCCCCAATAATTGATGCGATAATTATATAATAAAGTGGCGTATTTAATGAGAGAATGGAATAAGCAGCTGCCGCGGCCATCATTAATCCAATGCCAAGCGTAGCTGGCCACCTAGCTCCAATTTTATCGCTTAATCGCCCAGCCCAGGGACCCAGCAAACTAGCCAAAACGTAGCCTGGTACTAAGAGTAGAGAAGCAGAAAAGGGAGAGAGACCCCTTATTCCTTGGAGATACATTATGAGTATGAAAGCCGTGGACAAGTATCCAGCGCTTTGAAGAAATGCCGCAAGCATTGATGCAGCAAGAATTCTATTCCTGAACACTCTGAAATCTATTAGCGGGTGCTCAATATGTCTTTCCCAAAGAATGAAGGGAACTAATAGAACTAATCCCATGATCAATAAAGATGAGTCGCCGGTGGTTAGGCCTGTCCCGGCCACCTCGGCTGCGCCAAGCGTAGTCAATGTTAATGCCGCGGCTAATAGTACAGTACCAATAATATCAAATCTCCTCCTAACTATATTATAGTCCTTGATTTCTCGAAGACCAATAACCACGGCTACTATACCTATGGGGACATTTATGTAGAATATGAACCTCCATCCAATGAACGTGGTTATTATGCCGCCTAACACTATTCCGAGAATTGCCCCTATGTTCCACCCAACTGATGTATAGCCATAAGCTTTCCCCCTCTTATTTGGCGGATAATGATCGGCTATTATTGCACCACTATTTGCCTGCAGCATTGCTGCGCCGAGGGCTTGAATGCCCCTGGATACTATTAGGAATAAATCACTGGGGGCAGCGCCACACATAGCGGAGCCCACGGTAAAAACAACAAAGCCTATATTATATATCCTTGATCTACCATAATTATCCCCCAGTCTCCCCAACTGAGTCGTTAGTACTGCTGTTACTAATAGATAAACAAGTATTACCCACATTATAGTAAGCAAGTTAGAGTGAAGAGATTGAACCATTGTCGGCAGTGCCAGTATAACTATCGTGGAGTCTATTGCAGCCATCATTGTGCCTAAAACCACGACGAAGGTAACTATGGTAACCCTGTCCATTTAATCTTCATCGTATTTAGCTTAATAAAGCTTAAGCCGTTAACTGACGGAGAATGGCAAGCCCCCCAAGTTAAGGAAGAGAATCAGCAGCTCTGTCTTGCTTTTATGAAATAGTGTGGACCAGTAGTTCTGATATTTTAATCGCCTAGCTCAGATAATGGCTTTTTAGAGAATATTTTCTCGCCTAGCTCCTTATTAAACTCAGGATCGTTTCTTCGCAACCACTCTATCAATAAAGCAGCATGTTCTTTCTCGTCATCTCTATTATGTTTTAATACTTCCCTTAACGATTCATCGCTTGTCGCGCTTATTCTCTCATCATAGAACATAATTGCCTCCAGCTCCTCAATAAGACTTTGCCTAGCTCTGCTGAGATCAGCAACACGTTTATCTATGTCCTTTAATTCTTCATATCTAGGCATTAATTATAAGCATTGATTATATTTTTAAATATTCCTAATTAATGTTACTTATAATCCCTAGTCTTATTGATGTTTCATTAGTAGATTATTTTTGTTCAGCATATTGTTGGGTGATTAACCATGGATTAAAACTGAATTGCTCCATTCTATATGCTGAGTCCCAAAACATATACTCATAAATAGATGCAATCCTAAATTTGATTATCGCGTTGCTCTTTTCTTCTTTGGTTAATTCCATGGAATCCACTATATTGAGCACAGCTCTAACGCCTGCCTCGTAGGCATCGCCGCCATACGTGTGTATCCATTCATTATATAACTTGTTTGGTGATCCATACTTCATCAACTCCTTACCGACCTCCATATATATCCAGTAACAAGGAAGGAGGGCTGCCAAGACTTCATGGTAAGGCCGTGAATATGCTGTGCTCAATAGATATGAAGTATATGCTAAATTGGTTGGAGACATTTCATATTTATCTATTTCTATTCCCCAAAGCGATAAATATTTCCCATGCAAGTTTCTCTCCACATTTAATGCATCCGTTATATGCGAGGCGAATAATGATTGCTCCTTCTCATTCCGTGCCTTCGCGGAAGCCAATGCGACGGCCCTACTGAATTCCCGTAAATACAAGTGATCTTGCACAATATAAAACCTAAACTTATCCTCCTCTAAGGATCCGTCGACGAGGCCCCTAATGAATGGATGATTAATTATACTATTATATACATCCTTTATTGATGCCCACAGCTCTGCAGTGAGCATGCATCCGCAGCACGGAGGGCTTTTTAAATAAATTAAAGCGGTTATCCTCCAAGTCGGTGTGGTATCTAAAAAGTTAAATTAACTTTGGTAAATCAAATTCCAGCTCTCCGGACTAGTTCTAAGCCTGAGCACGATTATAAAACAAACAGCAAGCATCATCCTTTAGGAAGGGGTCGGAAGTATCTTGCAATTCAGTGTTAATTAAGGCAAAGAAGGGGTCAACTTAGTCATGTATATATACCCCGGTCCCATATATTCCTAAGTGGATTGCCCCTTTCCGGTATTGCCTGGCAGCAGCGAGGAGAGGAGCCTCATAACAAGCCTATTGACCGAGCTGGATTATCATGAACTTACGTATATGCTTGAGCCCATTTATGTGGCAGTGCCTATTTATAGTAAGGCCACATTAATTGCTGGTTCCAAACCAATGCAAGCCGTGCCGCTTCCTCCGTCTCCCTCGCTTCAAGGTAGAGTTAAGCAATACATGGTGAGTGAATTGCCAAACAACCCTCTTCGCCTTAAATCAGTGTATGAGGAGGCAGTTGATAATGGAGCTGAATTGTTGATTCTTAGGGGTCATGGCTTTGGTTTCATATCGCGAGGGACGGGTCTATCGCTTCAAGGCAATGATTATCCACCGATACCGGCAGTAGTGGTTAATGAATGGAGCAATAAAGCAATGAGTTTAGAAGCTGAAATAGAGGTAAGAATCACCGAGGGTTTAGCATATAATCTAATAATTGAGAAACAAGGGGAAACAGATGATAAGATAGTTGTATCAACCCATCTTGATTCATGGCCTCGATTAAATGATAATTGTTCTGCCATAAATGTATTGGCTAAGTTAATACGCTTCATAGTGGCTAGGGGGGCTAAGAAAAGCATTGAATTCGTTATAGCGACAGCCCGTCACTTTGGTGATCCAGTTCTTCCCAGCATGTATTGGGGCGTGGGTCATCGGCAATACTTTAATAGGTTTGGCAACGATGCTACATTGGCTATAATTTTCGAGACTGGGCCAGCATTAAGCTCAGTTGCATCTGAGGAGGTTCAAAGATTGCTTGGCATACGGCTTGGGCATCCCCCATTTACGGCGGCAATTCATCCTGATTCCATGGGGGTTCCAATTATTCATGTAGAAGGAGGATTGGATGCGCTTACCATGTTGGAGTCAATGATTGAATCACTAGATGCTGTAGAGGACTTGTCAGCTAAGTTAACGGAGAATTATGTTGCGGCTATTTCTTCTTCATTATCCAGGTTCGGCATGGGGCACCTAATCAATAGAATCAATAAGCATAATAGATACATTGTGAGACGATTACTAACTAAGTACCTAGTTATTGACGATAAGGAAGTGGTGAGGCCAACCTCCATTCTGGATTTCCTAGCTTCAGCCAAGGGTACTGATGTATCTGAGGTCGGAAGTGGATTTAAATTAATTGGGAAAAATTCACCAGAGTCCTCGGTGAGGGCTCGTATTGACGATATTATCCATGATATTAGGCGAATATTAATTCAAGGGGAATAATTCACCACTCAAGTCCCATTATTCCCACGAATCCCTTATCATAGTAATGCTTTACCTCGCGCATTTCAGTAACTAGGTCAGCCTTATCAAGTAATTCTTGCGGTGCGCCTCGGCCGGTCACCACTATGTTGGTTTCATTAGGAACTGAATTTAATGCCTCCAGCAACTCGCTTGTTGAGAGCAAGCCATTCTTTATCGAATTATTGGCCTCATCAAGCACCAATAGGAAGGGCTTCACCTCTATGCTTCTTTGGATTGCATGGTGAAGTACTGATCGTGGATTTCTCAGTACAAGTGGATCCATGAAATATTCCTCCACAAGATCGCCGAGTCGAGTTGCTATTGCTTCTCGTTCCCCAACCATGCTAGATCTATAGTATGGCGTTTTCATTAAGTGTGCTATTATTGATTTAAGCCCATGCCCGCTCGCCCTAAGCACTAAGCCGAGGGCTGCCGTTGTCTTGCCTTTCCCATTTCCGGTATAAACCAGGAGCAAACCCATGAGCCGTGGTAGTACGGACTAGAAAAAGCTTTTCGTTACTCCTGCAAAGCATTGAACACCGTCTTGAGCCGTCCATATTCCTCCTCCAACCCGTACCGAAGGGCCTTGGTCATTAACTTCGCTAATCTATCCCTTAACTTCTTGGCATATTCATTACCCCTCAACTGAACTACGCCTCGCTTAACCTTAGCGATGAATTCCTCAGCTTCTTTCATGGTTTCATCGATCTCCATGGCTATGGCCACCTCGTTCCCCCGTGGTTCTTCCCGCTTATTTACATTTATATTCAGGAAGATGGGTGCATGAAGCACTTTGGGATCTGGTTTAATCGGCTCATATTTGCCTATGAGGAAACCAGCTATTATGTACCTAACTAATTCGGATACACCATTTAATCCCTCCTTCTCGGCTATCTCGGTCAACATTTCCTTTACTTGCTTGTGAACCCGAACAGAGACCACCGAGCCATCCCTATCCGGCGCCGCAAACAATAACTCATAATCTGGTTGATTTTTTTCTTGTCTCACAGCGACCGAGCTCATCGATGCTAGAGGGCATGTGCTTAAATCACCTTATTAGATAATTTAAAAAAATAATATACATATACTATCTATAGAGAAAGGCATGGAATATGATGAATGGCTGGTGAGGGAATCTTTATATTTGCTCTGAGGCGCCTCTTTTCGTTGATTAAGGATGGCCTCAGAGGAAGCTAGTCAACTTGAGGAGTGGCAGCCGAGGACTCAACTTGGCAGACTAGTCAAGGAAGGTAAAGTACGAAGCATAGATGATATATTTAGCATGAATACGCCCATAAAGGAACCGGAGATAGTGGATGCATTGCTACCCGGCTTAAAGTATGAGGTTCTCGACATAAAGGTGGTGCAAAGACAGACCGATGCCGGTGAAGTCAGTCAATTCCAAGCAGTGGTTGCTGTTGGCAATGAGAATGGCTATATCGGCATAGGTATTGGCAAGGCTAGGCAAGTAAGCCAGGCAATAGATAAGGCAGTGAGGAATGCTAAGATTAAGATAACTCCGGTGAGAAGAGGATGTGGGTCATGGCACTGCTCTTGTGATGAGCCACATAGCATTCCATTCCAAGTCAAGGGGAAGTCAGGCAGCGTTGAGGTAAGCCTAATACCTGCCCCGAAAGGCGTTGGTCTGGTGGCTGGCGATACGGCCAAGAAGATTCTATCATTAGCTGGAATAAGGGATATTTGGCTCGATGCAAGGGGTAGGACTAGGACCACTATTAATTTCGCCAAGGCTGTTTGGAATGCCTTAAGGGACACATATGGGTTCAGAATATAGGTGATGATGTATGGAGACCCAACAAATACAGAATAAATTCATTGCCGTAATTAGGTTAAAGGGTGACGTAGATATTCCAGAGGAAATAAGGCACTCGCTTCACATACTTGGCTTGAGGAGCCGGTATTCATGCATAGTGTTACCGGATTCCTCATCGCTCCAAGGAATGCTCACCACAGTAAAGGACTGGGTAACATGGGGTGAAGTGGATAAGGACACGCTTCTACTATTATTAAAGGAACGTGGGCGACTAAAGGGAAATAGGCCGCTCACAGATGATGTTGCTAAGGAGTCAGGATGGAACGGGATAGAGGACTTTGTTAATGCATTAATTAATGGCACTGCATCACTGAGGTGTAGGGGTGGTAAGAAGTGCATTAATGGACTTAAGCCATTCTTTAGGCTGCATCCGCCTAAAGGCGGTCTCAATAGCATTAAGAAGTATTATGGATATGGTGGTGACTTGGGATACCGTGGGAACAGCATAAATGACTTGCTAAGAAGAATGCTGTAATTAGGAATATCTATCATTTCTTGATTGTTGAAAAATTTAAAAAGGCATGTGCTCCTACTTTGATGAAATGACTAGGAGATTCACAAGAAAGACTAGGAAATTAAGGGGCTGGAGAACCCACTCATGGGGAAGAGTTGGTCAACACAGGAGGAACAATAGTGGAGGAAGCGAGAGGGTTGGCTTGCTAAAGCATAAGAAGAGCTTGCTAATGGAGATAGCCGAAAAAAATAATGGCTGGCCACTCATAGGAAAGCATGGTTTCACGCAGCCGCCTCCACTTCGATCTCATTGGAGGACCATAAATGTGAGAGATCTCGGCGAGATCGTTGAGGAATTAGCTGCAGAAGGCAAGATTAGTACGGAGTCAGGGAAATACGTTATTGATCTCGAGTCACTAGGATTCAATAAGCTCCTGGGGGGTGGACACGTGAATAAGCCGATAATGGTGAGGACGCCGGCAGCATCTGCATCCGCGATAGAGAAGATAAAGAAAGCCGGCGGCGAAGTGCTGATTCTACGCGGCGTAATTCATTGATCTCATTAACCATTCTTATATGTTGCACTAAATTTAATAATGGGCAAATTCATGGTTTTAGGCAATGAGCGGTAGGTTCATAGATAGGGTGGAGCCGTTGCTGAGGCTAGTGCCAACGGTTCCTAAGCCTAAGGTAGCGCTATCCATGTCAAGTCGACTTCTCTGGACGTTTCTGGCATTAACCTCATATATGGTTCTCTCCATTACTCCATTATATGGCGTTAACGAGGCACAAGCGGCTCCGTTATTTAATCCGTTAATTGCGGTAATATTCGCGTCCCAGTCGGGAACCATGGCGGAGCTAGGAATCGGCCCAATAATAATTGCGGGAATAATAATGGAGCTCCTAGCATTCTCCGATATAATGAATATAGATATGGAGGACCCAAATGACCAAATGAGATTCAATGCATTCACTAAGCTAGTTGCTGTGATAATAGCGTTCGGTGAAGGCGCAATAATGATAGCTGCCGGGCAGTTGGGAGTAATATCGCCGGGACTAGCATTCATTGTTTGGCTGCAATTAGTATTTGGCGCAGTAATAGTGATTCTCCTCGATGACATGGTTTCAAAGGGTTGGGGGCTAGGGAGTGGAATAAGTTTATTCATTTTGATAAGCATAATTAGAACAATGTTCTGGGACACGTTTTCCCCAATAATACCGCCAGGCCAGGTGCTGCCCCTGGGAGTTGTGCCTGCAATAGCCGTGGGCTCATATATAGCTGCCGTTGATCACACATTAGCGGCGTTAGCGTCAATACTATATAGGATAGGGTATCCCAGCCTGATTGGGTTAATAGCGACTATAGTGCTTGGTGGACTTGTTCTCTATGTCGAGTTAATGGAAGTATCAATACCAATGGTATTGACCCAGTACGGTGGATACAAGATATCATATCCATTTAAGGTAATGTATGTATCGGTGCTTCCAATAATATTCACTGCATATACTGTGGCTTTGATTTATAATGGATTATACTTCGTGGCCACCACATATAATGCTCATGCAGCTAATCCGTTTTTAAATGCCTTGGCTTGTGTTCATCAGATAAGTCTAAATGGGCAATTAACTACTGCTCCATGTACGTCCTCACTACTGTATTTCCTGCAGTCCACTCCCCTTCAATTAACTCCACAATTTGCGGTGGTTCATATAGTGCTTTATGCATTGCTCTCAATAGTTTATGCATATCTTTGGGTTAACTTGGCGGGCATGGGTCCCGAGGATCAAGCGAAGACTATTGCGGAGAGTGGATGGCATATACCTGGCTTTAGGTCAAGCACGCGGGTAATAGCTCGGTACTTAGAGAGGTACATAAATGCATTAACCCTTACCAGTGGATTAATTGCAGGTATAGTGGCCGCTTTAGGGGATATACTGGGCGTCTTTGGAACAGGCATAGGATTGATACTTCTAGTAGAGATAGTGATACAGTACTACTCGTTGGCTATGCAAGAGCAATTATTCGAGATGTACCCCATGTTGAAGAGGTTTGCCGGGAAGCTTTGAGGCCACGACGAAGGTCATTCCATTACTATAAAACTCCCTTATAATCCCCCTTTTAATTAGGTCCTCATACATGCTCCTCCAATCATCACCAGTGGTCCTTAATTCATCCTCAAACACTGGCTTTGGGAGAGGCTCCTCCGGTAACCTGATGCTTACCTGTTCTATAGCTGCAATTTGTTCCTTGGGCCGTGCTTTTAGTCGCAAATAGAATTCATCCTCAGCAACATCATAATAAGCATCAATTTCGCCGTTCTCGGCCATGGAAACAAAATCCTCAACTTCAAGTCTCTCATTTAATGCCTTTGATAACTCAAGCCCCGTTATCCACCTATCGCCCGGTATCAACGATGTTATTATTTTATTATTCATGACTTATCAAGCTGAGGTGGGCGTTTTTAATTCGAGTGATTAAAATAAATCGATAATTACTGACTACTTCCCTTGCTCTCCAAGTTCCTCTCAATTGTCCACCTAATTATATTCATTACTTCCTGCCTCCTCGCATTAGTTCTATAGTTCCTTATCGATATTGCAACTATGCCACTCTCCGCCTTCTCCAAGTCGTAACTAAAAGCATCCCCCTCGCTAAGTCGCTTTCCCTTTACTAAGTCCTCATCCCCCCTCCTATACTCCTCCAGTTTCCTAATGAGGAACTTTGTGGGCTTCGCCTCTGGATCAAGGGGCTTTAGAGGCCTTACCACTAGGGAGCGATCATCCCCCTCAACTTCTCCAATCTTCTCTCCATCGCGTGATTTCAAATCGACCATGGTTCCAGACTTGGGTTGCGAGACTGGGGAAGTGGTTGATTGGGGTTGCAATTGATCCGCGGGAGTTATTGATCTTGACTTTATCTCGTTATCAATTGCTTGCTCGGCATCTCTTAGTGTTGATAATTCTTCCTCTAGCTCCATTATCCTCTTCCTGAGGCGCTCCTTTATATCCAGCAATCGCTTTACTTCATCTTGCATTGAGTCACTATATTCCTCAACTCTATTTATCCTTTATCCCATTAATGGCCATTGATGGCTAATAATATATGGTTATTGGACGGAAATAGATATTAAAGCCACGCTTCCCGAAATAAATGTGGATAGGCCTACAGTGTTATCGATAGGCAACCTGAATCTAGATATTTATATGAAGATAGGGGGTCTCCCTGGAATAGATGAGGCCGTGGATGCATTTGAGGCTTATGTCGGCGGCGGTGGTTCAGCAGCTAACTTCTCGGTTCAAGTCGCTAAGCTTGGCCTTGGTTCCCGCTTCATTGGTTCGGTGGGCACCGATACCGTGGGCGATATACTTGTAGATGAGTTGAGGAATCTCGGCATTGACACAAGGTTCATCAAGCGCATAGCATATGAGAAGACAGGCACTGTAACTGTGTTAGTGGGATTGGATGGCAGTAAGAGAATGATTGCTTATAGGGGTGCAAATATGGGTTTAATACCGAGCGATTTAGATGGGGCTGCAATTGAAGGTATAAGCCATATACACCTAGCCACTGGTAGAACAGAGATAATAGAAGCTGGGTTCAGGAAGGGAAGATCAATGGGTGCCACCGTCTCCATAGATGGAGGAACTAATCTAGCTAGGAAGGGTATAGACGTGGTGGCAGCACTAATCCGAGGCATCGATGTGATGTTCATGAACTCAGTTGAGGCTAAAATATTGAGCGGAGTAGAGGATCCAATAAAAGCAGGTTTCAGCATATATAGTAAGGTGGAGCCACAGGAATTAATAATAACTCTCGGCCCCAAAGGGGCGCTCTGCATAAGTGGCAATGGATCTAAGGTAGTGGAATCATTTCGTGTGACGCCCATAGATACCACGGGGGCAGGGGATGTGTTTGCAGCATCCTATATATCAGCTAGACTTATGGGGTTAGATATAGTTGAAAGGCTAATATTCGCTAATGCATCAGCCTCAATATCAGTCACGAGGAGAGGCGCACGATCCGGACCCCGGCTAGATGAGGTGCTTGAATTCCTCTCTTCAATAGGATACAGGGAAATTGTGGAGAAATTGGCTAATGAGAACCAAGTATGATAAGGCGAAGCGGTAAACTAACCTTCATGCTGGGGTAATACCTTGTTAAATTATCGACTAATGCAATCTTTGCCGATCAACTTCTGGGGATGAGACAAGGAGTTGACATCCAAATCAATAATATGATGAGAATTAAGGTGATAAAGCATAATAAAGCATAACTAGATAAAGAAAAATCTCATTAATTCATTATTCTTGCCTTAAAAGGCTATTCATAATTAATTATGATTAGTTAAAGCACTAACTTCTTGCCACTTCCTTAACTACGACGAAATGGGCACTAACTATAACTGCACCAGCGTTTCTTGCTGCTTCTACTATTCTTGCTGCATCAGTTTCATCATGTGCTGGATAAATAAGAATAGCAGTCCCAAACTGAGTATTTCTCTCCCCCCTCCCGCCTCCAAGGCCTTTTAATGATGCATAGGCAGACAGAAGAGTTCTTCCTGTGCTTTGACCTATACTACTTAGGACGCGCCCAAGTTCACCGGGTTGTTCCCTTAGTATGAGATCCAGTAGAATAATGCCCCCTAGGGGCGAGGATATAGCTGCTCTAAGTAATTCAAGGTAAAATTGCCTCGTCTCATTAATGGCATTTTCTAAGTCTCGAATAGTCCAACTCATTATTGGTAATTTTTGTCTTGTCTTTATAATATTTATGGTTTAAGAAGCATAGAACTTCACCTTTTAAGGTTAGTAATGTTTTGAAAACAAACTGCTTTCTAAGGTTCAGGGATATTGGTATGAGGAGTTATTAGGTATAATACCTGGCATTGTGCCTTCCATGGTGTTGAGGTGGAGAGGTGCTAATTGATGTTAGTTGCTCGTGAGGTGCAATATGCAATCAAGCCTTAACTGTGCATTAAGCATTTTGGGCTTGTCATTACTTGGCTTCAGCAATTAAGAGCTGCCGATCACTTGCCATGGATTGCAATAGGACAGCGCCTAAAGGCAGCGTAATTCTCAGAATCCCTCGGGGCGATTGCTCCAGAAAGTGGAAAGGGGATTGATTTGGCTTAACCTACTAGATCCTGAAGGTTACTCCAGGTTCTCTTGTTTCTCTGATTTCCTGTCCACTACGACAACTGGCGGGGCAAGGCATATCGCGTGATAATGCTGCCGCTAATGCAGCCAGCGAAATGCTCCTGATCCAGACTCTTCCGGGTCCTCTTATATTAACGAAGAATATGCCCTCGCCTCCTAGAAACATGGTTCTTAAACCACCGGTTCTTTTTACACCGTACTGCATGCCTGCATCGAATGCCAATAAGTGGCCGGCCTCTACCTCCATTTCCTCTCCGTCTCCGAGCTGCATCATATAGACATTACCTGTTCCATGTAGGAAAAGGTTGCCTGGTCCTATGAATTTGGCTAAAAAGAGGCCCTCGCCGCCGAATATGCCTGCTGAGAGTCGGGCCAGGCTTGCATCGTACTTAACCCAGTTCTCTGCGAAGAGGAAGGATCCATGCTCAGCCAACACAGATTCCCCGTCTCCGAGCTGTATCTGTATTATTTTTCCAGGCGTGCTTCCTGCAAATGCTGCTTCTCCGGGCCCTGCTAGTTCAAGTACGAAAAACGTGGCGCCGGTTACAGCCCTCTTTAAGCCACTTAATATTCCTCCTGTGGCTTTTGCCGTTAGATTAACGGTGGGGGTCTTGTATAGGAGGTGCCCTCCCTCTCCATAAATGCTCTCTCCATCGCCCATTAGCACCTTTACGAATTGCAAATCATCGCCTATAATAGAGTATTCCATATGCTGGCGGCACTTGTTGCTTTTATAAATATTTCTATTATTGAAATGTAAAGAATTTTTATCTTGTGATTGATAATTCTTAGTTATTTTTATAGAAGCAATACTTATAAATAATTATATAGGAATAGCTTACGGTAATGCAAATGAGCACTGTATTTGGTGCACCAATTCATTCAGAATTCCTCCAGGATACTTTAACCATACTAAGGAGAGCAATAGAGATGGAAAAACTGGAGAAGCAGCTGCTGGATTACCTATCTAGACCTCAGAGAATAGTGGCTGTATCAATACCAATCAAGATAAGTGGAGTCATGATGTTCCTCGAGGGTTATAGGGTTCAGCATAATAATGCGCTTGGGCCGTATAAGGGTGGGATAAGGTTTCATCCCGAGGTTACGCTGGAGGACGATATGGCTCTCGCCACGTTAATGACGCTCAAGAATAGCTTGGCTGGGATTCCGTACGGCGGAGCCAAGGGCGCGGTTCAGGTGGATCCGAAGACGCTTGATAAGGCATCGCTTGAGGAGTTATCTAGGGGATACGTGAGGGCGCTCATCAATGTACTTGGACCTGAGGTTGATATACCTGCACCGGATGTTGGCACTAATCCCCA
>JBMFVP010000004.1:0-54756 GCA_049965935.1 Thermocladium sp. | reverse complement strand
AAGCAGAACCAAGAAGTATGGAGCCGATGTCATATTGCACGGAGAATCATATGCCGAAGGGGAGGCGAAGGCCATGGAATTAGCCAAGGAGTTGAAGGCGACGTATGTACATGCATATAATGATCCATACATAGTGGCTGGACAGGGAACAATAGGCTGGGAAATACTGGAGGATCTGGATGAGATAGATGCTGTGGTGGTTCCAATAGGGGGCGGCGGCCTTATTTCAGGCATAGCAACGGTAATAAAGAAGAAGAAGCCGAGCGTTAAGGTAATAGGGGTTCAAAGCGAGGGAGCTCCAAGCGCTTACTTATCGCTTAAGGAAGGCAAGATAATGGGCGTTGCCAGCGTTGACACAATAGCCGAGGGAATAGCGGTTAAGCGAATAGGTGACTTAACCTTTAACTTAATGAGGGAAGTAGTCGATGATGTGGTGCTGGTCAGCGATAATGACATAGTTAATGCCATATTAGTGATAGGGGAAGCTACTAAGGTCATAGCGGAGGGAGCGGGAGCCGCGGCCGTGGCCGCATTATTGAGCGGTAAGGTAAACATAAAGGGAAATGTCGTGGCTGTAGTGAGCGGCGGTAACATAGATATGCCCATGCTTACCAAGATCATATATAAGGCATTAGCTAAGTCGAATAGGATAGTGAAGATAAGGGGATTAATACCCGATAGGCCTGGAACACTATCAATAGTGACCGGAAAAATGGGGGAGTTAGGCATAAATATAATAGATGTATTCCATGAAAGATTCAATCCAGAGATAAAGCCTAATTACGTCGAGGTAAGCTTCGTCATAGAAGTACCCCCAGAGGCCAAGGCCCTTGATGATGCATTAACGGAACTAGGCAAGTTAGGATATAAGTTCTGGACAGAGAGGTTCTAACCGAGGCGCGGATTTAATTATCCCATCTGAAGGGGAATGAGACTAAATAGAACTTGATTTAATATGAGCATTAAATTAAAGCCATTCATAGATTTTTCCGCACAATTGGCATAAGTGCTAATATGAATATGATGGCTACCACGGCCGATGCAGTATACTCCTGTAGCTGCGTGATCTGTAGGAGACCGCTTAATCTAAGGCCGCTTATTAACATTCTGGTAGCCAAGTAAGTGAAGACCCCCATCAAAAGCATTTTTATTATTGAGCCCCTTACCTTAGGTAATAGGGAGGAACCAATTTGGGCCCCCAGTGATGTTCCCGCTACGGCTAGAAATGCTATAAATGGTTGAATATAGCCAAACACCCAATAAAGTGAACCACTGGCGGCTGCAGTTACACCAACTATTAGGTTGCTAGTGGCCGTAGCTGCGCTTAATGGCAATTCAAGTACCCAATAAAGCGATAATAAATTAATGGGGCCGCCCCCAATGCCTAATAGCCCAGATAATAGGCCGCCAATCATCATTAAGCCAAATGATGAGGCCTCACGGCCACGGTGAGAAGCGGGGGATGCGTTAAGCGAGCTTCTCCTCATTAGGAGGTAAATCGATGAGAACATGACGGCACTAAATACAAGGTGAAGCACGTACTCAAGACCGCTGCTAAGCACATAGTAGCAAAGTATTGAACCCAATATTGCTCCCAGCGTCGATGCTGCGGATAACTCTATTGCATATCGTTGGTTTATCATTTTTCGCCTAAGAAGCTTACTGCAGGCGCTGCAAGATGTAGCCAATGCGGAGAAGAGTCCCACGCCTGATGCGTAATTCATGGGGATTCCATACATGACTAATATGGGCACTAATATGGTTGCGCCGCCGAGGCCTAGCAATGCGCCCATTAATCCAGCAGCCAAGCCACATAACATTAAGGAAATAATTAGCGCCAATAACATGATTACCGAGGGGAAAGCCATGGCTATATGCCTTTCCCACGTAAGTTTAACCATGAAGCTGAATATGCACAATATTGAGCTCCCCTCCTCAACCGTAATTATGGATTCCTGGAGCATATATTATTAGCATGTCATACTTTGGCGAGCCCCGCAATCAGTGACTAGACGCCATAGACTAGTCTTGTTGATTTCAGATCTAAGTGAGGGAACTCTCTGTATTTCACTTAGCTTTTCTTTAGATAGTCCAGAGCGTTATCCAGGTTGGTTTCCCCATGAATGGCTTATCATCAGATTACATGAGGGATGAAGTGAGTAGCCCAATAATGATTTTTTGCTGATTAGTGAGGGACTAGGCTGGGCACTATTAGTAGTGCTATTAAGAGGTTAATTAATGTCACTGCCGCAAATATAGTGTACCACTTATCACGTTCAATCATGAATCTAACCATGTTGATGGCGACCATGGCTATCGGCATCAATATTAATAGAATTAAGCCTAGCAACATGAATGAAATGCCATCCCCCTCTCTGATCCCGGCAAGCATCATCCCTATACTTATTGCAGCGGTATTGACTTGAGATGATGGATCGGCTATATCCATCAATTTATGCCCCATCCCACCACCATGCATCAACACCAATGCGAGTCCCATCCCCATTATTAGGACGCTGATCACTATGCCGAGCCGAAGCAAGTTACTAGTTATATTCTCGAACTTCTCCTCGACTTCGCTTCTCTTGACGTACTGAACCCCATATATACTCAGCAAGTTATCCTCATAGATTGGGCGCCTCATCATTAGGTAGTAAAGAGATGAAATCATAACGATGGAGAAGAGGAGGGAAACTATTGTCTTATCAATAGATGAAATTGGAAGCAAGCCTTCTCTACCCAATCCACGTAAAAGCATCCTGAATCCCAGGTATGATAATATGGCCACAAAAATCCATCGTATTTGCTTATTGGTTATCCTCATCAATATGCGGGTCCCCGCTTGAGCCCCTATTAGTACTCCTATTGCTGTTGCTGCTGCTATGAATGGTTGTATGTAGCCGAAGTACCAGTATATGCTGCTTCCGGTGGCTGCCGTGACTCCAATCATGAAGTTGCTCGTCGTAGTGCTAACCTTCATGGGGAGATTCATGGCCCAATCAAGCCCCAACACCTTAAGAGCACCACTACCAATACCCAACAAACCACTAATAACACCAGCAAAAAACATGATAACCTCACCCAACCACCACCTAACACCCCAATAACGTATCCAGCCAAGATTGGGGTCGAAACAGATCCCATATAAATTAAGGGCCCTAGTGGTTGAGTCTGGTTCATGGGGTCGAGGCAGTTCACAAGTGCTGCGTTGAATTGTCGGTATTATGGAGACAAGCAATACAATGCCGAATATAGTATATATGATATACGTAATCCCATGGGTATATACGTAATTTGCAATTAATGAGCCAAGTATGGCGCCCAGAGTGGTTGCAGTTGTTAGGCTTATCCCTATCCTATCATTGGCTATCCTCTTCTTAACATAGACACTGGCCGAACCGGCCGAAGTGGCTACAGTGGATATCAAGGCGGAGCCGGAGGCGTAAGCCATCGGGATGCCTAAGAAAAGGGTTAATATGGGTGATATCACGGTGCCCCCGCCCAATCCCGCTAAGGCTCCGATTATGCCGGCAACCACTCCAGCCGCAATTATTATTAGGAATTCCCCAATATACGCCATCATCATATTAACTAATTGCCGAGCCTTCACTCATGAAAGCCTAACCAACATGCGCATTAATTAAGCCATTAATGCAAGAAATATATTTAGCATTTATTGAATAACCGTTTTATTTATGGATCAAGTGAATTGCAACATGGATTTCGTTGAAATGTACTTATTTATTGCTTACTGTTTTCAGCGAATTTATTAAAGCCACGGATGCCGTTATGGTTACCACGAAGTATATCGATAATGCATGAACCACGAATGCGGTTCCTATATAAATCAAGGCCGCCAATGCATAGTATCCCATTAATGGCTCGCCCATTATTGCCCTACTCACCAATGCTATTAGGGAGAAGATATAGATCCCCATGACTATAACCAACGCTGGTAGGTAAGAGGGGGGTGCAAGTATGCCAAGCCCCATAGCGGCTACCTCCCCCATTATTGACTGCATGAATCTATTATATATAAGTAATTGATACATTGGCTCGGATAATAGAATACTAATTACTGCGCCCACCAAGTACCCAATGAGAAGTCCACGCCTTGGCCTTACATAAATTGATAATGCCAATAATGATACTGATCCAGCAATTAACATATATATCGATGGATAGACCAAATAAGTTGATAAGTTAATGGATGGAATCAATGCGTACTCAGTGAGTATATTTATTATGTATTGATACAGCGAAATTAATTCAAGGATAAGTAGAGGCAATAAGGCAAGCGATTTAATGCTGCTCACGGCGACTTGAAGAATGGATACCGCGGTTAATATACATAGAGCGAGGCTGGCGATTATCCATGGAGTCGATAAGTAGTACTGGGGATATAGGAAGCCCAGGGCTATGCCGCCCCAGCCCATTATGAGCGATGCGGCAAAATAGGTGAGGCGAAGCATTACTCTCCTTGATTCCCATATAACCATGGGAGCAACGACTGTCATTGCGACGACGGAAAAGGTCCCAATTAAGCCCAGCGCAGCTAAATTGGCTCCGCTGCTTGGCATGAAGGGGAAAACAGGTAATAGGAATTCCCTGAATATGTATTGAAGAAGGAAAAGAATTCCAAATGTCAGTGAATAAATGGAAAAATCATTCTTTGGGATTTTACTCATCATATTTAACTGCCTACTTTCTCCGCTTGTTTATGGAGAAGAAGGCAATCCCAATAGCCACTAATGCGATTATTATCCCTATGACGGCAACAGTTAGAACAATTGTTGGAATAGCAGATGGTGGCGTGGGTTGCTTTGGAACCAGCGTTAATGGCACGAAGTTAGCGGTTATTGATTTATCAAAACTCGTTTCCCCGGATTTACCGTACCAAACGCCGAATGCAATGTCATAAGTGCTGCCCACCGTTATATTAACTGTGTCTGGCATTGGGGACTTAAGCTGCCTCACGAACTCTAATACCCAATAACCATTTTCATACTTGGCCCCAGTGTAGCCGCTAAAGTAGCCCGGCACTGGACCTGTGGCGTTGGGATACCATATTCCACCATCGCCTATATCGAAGAGACCGCTTTGATTGGTTAATAGGTTAAGGAAGAAGCCGTGAGGAGCAGATGCAAATTGGCTGGCATCAGTTGGATTAATACCGTTATCTGCATCCCATGTAGCATTAGTGAAGTAGCTGAAATCGGATCCCTGGGGATAAGTGACTCCCGCTATCCATTCCCAAATATTGGCTGCGCCGGAGCTTAGGGAGCCGCCGGTGTTCGGTATCGTGCCAACCACTTGACCAAGCTGGCCGCTCACTTTATACCCGGGATGAGGGCCGCCGATATTCATGCAATCCGATGGATTCTGTTGAGTGCCCATGTACCACATTATGGCGAACCTATCTGGGTAGTAATGAGTGGCGTTTGTGTAGTAACCATAGAAATAAACTCCATTCGCTGGGCCGTAATAATACAACACGTACTCCATGGGCCGTGGACTGCCGAATATTATTGCATAACTACTGTTTATTATTTTGTAATGCTTATGGAATGTGCTTGTCAATAGTTTAAGGAAGGCCATGTTCAGCGACCCCTTTGGATTATATACCATGACCCAATGACCGGGTCCAGCCACGGCATTAGCCCCTATGGTGCTTGGATTATTATCCGGCCACTTCACTAGTATGAATATGTAATCCCCATTATAGGCAGCCTTCGCCTCAACATATGGAACCAAACCCGATGTGGGGACGCCGGAGAGCGTTGGAGATAGCGTTACGTTGAACCATGGTATATTACTCCAAAAGGATTCACTGCCTGGATTAGCTAGATTCGCTGACCCAATTACCTTGTAAGCAACTAGCCCCGAGGGGGTTTGGGCAAGAGGCACAGAGTGGAGAACAGCTAGTAAGCCCAGAAGCACAGCCGCGGATAGTATAATAAGGGCTGGTCTTATGCTTTTCCCGACCATGTGCATGTTTTAACGAAGGCATTATTAAGCATTACTTTGGTAATAATTGGGCCATTCCTTGGTAAAAATTGGTATTTATATTGGTATAAATTTGGTAAAAAACTTTTTAATAAATGAGCATAAATGGGAGCCCCTATGGGCGATGTAGATCAATCAAGGAGGACATTCCTTAAGTCCCTCGTCATAATTGCGGGAGCAAGCATGGTTATAGGCATGCTGCGCGGACTTGAAGTAATAGTACCGCCATCGGTGGGCATATCCTCATTCCCACTGCTTCAACTAGTGGATGAGAATGGGAATCCAATAAAGGCATCAGATGTTCCAGTCAATGGCCAGAAATTAGCGATGTTTAATTATCCGTTAAATAATGAACCGAATTACTTGCTTAACCTAGGCAATGATTCTAATCAACCCGTGGAGATACCGGCGACCACGGTCTCCATACCTGGCACCGGCCAATCATACACATTTCCGGGAGGCGTTGGGCCAAATAAGTCAATAGTGGCCTACAGCGCATTATGTGAGCACCTTGGGTGCACTTATCCTGAACTGACTTTCTATCCACCTGGCGTCAAAGCACCAACGTTTAATGGACCAATGGATAAGGTAATACACTGCAGTTGCCATGGAAGCACATATGACCCATACAGGGGAGCGGCTGTAGTGACGGGACCCACAACTAAACCTCTTCCTGCAGTTCAATTAAAGTGGGATTCCACCACGGATTATCTATACGCAGTAACCATGATTGGGCCCACAATATATGGACACACCGATGACTTGAGCGGCGGGTCACCAATAAGTGGAAACTCCACAACGGTTAAGCTAATGAGTAATCCAGCGCTTGGGTGATGGGGCATGTCTAGGAAAAGCATTGGAGACTGGTTCGCAGAGACCTTTCATCTAAAGGATATACCGTTCATGGGAGTACCAACGTACATGTTCAGTATAGAGTATTGGCTTGGCGGCATAGCATCGGCTGCGCTTTTCTGGCAAGCATTAACCGGTCTATTAATGCTGCTATACTATCAGCCCAGCGATGCTTATGACTCGACGATGGCCATAATACACTCAGTGCCGTTCGGTTCAGTGCTTCTCTCCTCCCACCTATACGGTGCCTACATAATGATACTGGCCGTGTACATACATGGACTCCACGTTTACTTCAAGGGCGCGTACAAGAAGCCGCGGCAATTTCAATGGGTTCTCGGCGTGCTGATGTTCGCCATGGTTATGATAACGTCCTTCGTGGGGTACTCCATGACTGGGGACGTCCTAGGAACAGATGCAGTCGATGTTGGCAAGGGAATATTGGCAAGCATTCACTTATCAGCATTAACACCCATATTCTTCGGCAATGGAACAGATCTCGACCTATTCACTAGGCTATTAGGATGGCACATAATACTTGTGACCCTAGTGGTTCTGCTCTTCGCTCTTCATTTCTACTTAGCTGAACAGAATGGATTCATGCCGGATCTGAAGGAGGCTAAATACAAGGCACCAGCAGTGCTTAGAAAGGATGACGCCAGGATAAAGCCCTGGTGGCCTAGGAACTTCATATTCATGATCGGCATAGTGACGCTGACGTGGGGAATAATACTTATGCTGCCCTCAATACTTGCATTGCCCCAGATAGTTGATAAAGTGCCCATACTATTCTCGCCATATCCAGGCCCATCCCCCACCAGCCCACAGGCAAGCCTAGTGCCTGCGTACCCGCCGTGGTTCTTCCTCTTCATGTATAAGATGGCTGATATGCCATTCCCGCTGGCCATTGATGTATCCATGGGGGCACTAATACCTCTCGTGGTTCTCATAGTAGTGCCATTCATTGATAGAAATGAGGAGTTACATCCATTGGATAGACCATTCTTAACGGCCTTATTCATCACTGGATTAACCTGGTTAATCGAGCTAAGCATATGGGGAGCCGGGCAGCCCGGAGTCCCCGTGAAGCCGACATGGCTGCTCCTGGTCATAATACCGCCATTCATAATCTCGTTCGGAGGCATATACCTACTGCACTTCATGTGGAGAAGCATGAAGCCCAAAGTCATTAACGCCGATCCCGGAGAAAAGGCGGCAACCAGCAATGGGGTCGAGGATAGATTATTATCGATACTAGGCATAATAGTCACCGCGGTAGCCGTCATAATTCTCCTGCTATCGTTCTCGTTGAATCCCATAACGGATGGGCCATTAATAGGGCTAAGCTGGAGCGCATTACTTCTATTGTTCTCTGCCGACGTATTCATATACTTCAGATATGAGTTGAGGTAATGATGAAGGATTTATTTAATAGAGTGGCTTTCTGGAATGAAGATAATATAGGAGTAATAGTGATTAAAAATCAACCGCTTAACTTAATTGATAGCGATACCCTTAATCAATTATCATCTGCTTTAACATTAGCTTCAAGTGATGCAAGTCTTAAATGGATAATGATAAGCGGGGCCGGAGATAAATTCTTCTCGGCCGGCATTGATTGGGAAAGCTTGGGCAATGATTATGACTCAATAAGCGACTTAGTGAATGCAGTAAAGACATTCGCGTCGCTGATGATAACCATAGATAAACCCGTGATCGGCGTACTCAATGGAACCGCCGCAGGACTTGGGCTGGAGATAGCATTATTAACGGATCTATTGATAGCGCCAAGCGACGTTAAGCTATGTAACCCAGAGGGAGAAATTGGGTTACCAATGCTCCTCGGCGCGCCAATTCTAATTAAGGCATTACCTAGATTACGTGCAATCCAATTAATTAGTGGGGAGGCAATGAGCGCAGAAGAGGCGGGAAGACTTGGATTGATACATGTAGTTCTGCCTAGGGATAATTTATTTGGCGATGCTAAATCCATAATACTAAAGACGAGGATAGATAAGTACACCCGCTCATTCATTCATGAAGACATGGAGCACGTGATAAAAAACATAAATCCAAGCCTACTGGAGCCCCTGCTCTCTAAATGCCATGGAATAAGCAAGAACAACCTTGCTTCTAAGATAGGCGAAGCACGAAATAAATGCCTAGCAACCCATCCTATGAAGCAATAAGCATGCCGAAAGCAACTCCACATTCTAAAGCAAATTAAAAATGAATAGATCCAGCATTTATGCCACTCCTCGCCGAGATCCTAATGCCCAGTTCTGAAGGATGAAGCTCAAGCATGACTTCAATGAAATTAACAAAAAATCAATCGCTTTCCGTCCCATTCAGCGTAAGTGCCTCATCTTGTTAGGCGCCCTATAGGCCTCAAACAGCATTAATCTGGTTAATCCATTATTGATGAGCCTCTTGGATATCCTAGTAATGGCGCCTCTCCTCAACGATATGAGCAGCATCTTCTTAACAATGTAGTCCTTAACATACATGCGAACCAGTATTATGCTGCCGTGCCCCGACGCAATTGATGAGGTCTCGAATGCCTTATCCATCTTCTCCAAGTTATCGGGATTCAGGTATGGAATGAATTCGCTCTCAACAATGTCCAAGTATTCATAATAATCACTGGTTAATGTGACTGAACTTAAGCCCGCGTGGCCAAGTATTAACTCGGTCACGCCGATATCCTTATCCACCTGGAATATGGCAACCCCATGAATCGTTTCCATTTACCTCCATTGCGGTGATCCCGGACTATTAAATAAAGTTTTTGCATCAATTAACCAGCTTACTTTATAAAAAACAACGAACATTACCGAGCATTGCCCTCTCATGGTTGGAATCGTTTATAATATTAATTATTGGGGGAAAGAGCCGTTGAGACTTCATGCCAATCCTTGAAGTGAGGAATAGAAACCAACTATAGCAGCACTGGAAGAGCCGAACAAGGTGAAGAGTCGCCGTTAAATGAGAACCTAGACCTTGAGGATTCCCATGGCTCGGAAATATGTATGTTCTCGATGAATCAAGCCGAAACCTATTTATGTAAAGGTTAATGAGTTAACTAGTGGCAACTGGATACACTAGAATCGCTAGGATTAATCTAAGTAATGGCAGTGTAACTATGGAGGATACACCTGAGTGGTTAATTAAGTCATTCATCGGCGGAAAAGGATTCGTATATGGTATATTAGGCAAGGAGTTAGAGCCCGGGATAGATGCCTTATCCCATAGAAACAAGATAGTGATAGCGGCGGGGGCATTGGCTGGACTAGCACCGGCCAGCGCGAAGACTATAGTTGGCGCAAAAAGCCCGCTTAGTAACGTGATTCACGATACAAGCGTTGGGGAGTGGTTCTCTTACATGCTTCGCGGCGCCGGCTTCGATGCGCTGATAATAGAGGGCGCGGCTGAGGAGCCCACTTACCTCTGGGTGCATGACGGTACCGTGGAAGTGAGGAGGGGAAACGAGTTGTGGGGCCTCTCAACTAGGGAAACAGTTCAAAAGGTAAGGGCATTAACAACGCTCGCTGCGTCAGTGATGGCCATAGGGCCCGGCGGCGAGAATATGGCCAGGATAGCTAATATAATAGTTGACGGCGAACGCGCCGGCGGAAGAGGAGGATTGGGGGCCGTCTTTGGCTCTAAGAAACTCAAGGCCGTGGCGACATATGGTGCGCCCAATATAGATATAGCGAATAAGGCCGAATTCATTAAGTATTCCCTTGACGTGTATAGGAAGTTCCAAACCGCAACGGAAACAATGGAGACTCGGGAATTCGGAACCACTAATTCATTAATGTATAGTGGATCGCTTGGGGTGTCCCCAGCCTTTAATTACTCTAAGCCGTTACTGGAGGAGGAAGAAGCCAAGAAGATAAGCGGAGTCACATTCAAGGAGTGGGAAATAAATTTCCCTGGGAAACCAATCAAGATAATAGGAGCTCTGTGCCCCATCAAGTGCAGTAGGTGGATACCAATACCTGGAATGGAGGATGTAGTCAAGCCAGAGTACGAGAACATTGGTCTCCTTGGAGCAGCCACTGGCGTGTTTGAGCCGGCCGTGGTTCTAAAGGCGCAGCGGCTCGCTAATGACTTAGGAATAGATTCTATAGGGGCCGGAAACGCCATAGCGTGGTCCATGGAGCTCTATGAGAAGGGACTGCTAAGTAAGGAGGAAGCAAATGGATTGGATCTCAAGTTTGGAAATGGGGAAGCACTACTTAGGCTAATACATGATATAGCTTACAGGGAGGGATTTGGAAAGGTACTAGCTGAGGGAAGCGAGAAGGCGGCTAAGATGCTTGGAAAAGGCATGGAGTATGTGGTTCACTTCAAGGGCTTAGCGTTACCTGCTTGGTACCCAAATGGTCCATTAAGGGGACTAGTCATAAGTTACTTGACGGCGGATGTAGGAGGATCACATCTGCGGGGATGGCCTAAGATGCATGACCCAGAAACGCCCCTCAGGGACACCGTTGAGTCGATGCTTGAGGATAGAGATCATAAGGCAGCCATGGACTCATTAGGACTATGCGTGTTTAATCCATATACGTGGAGCGACATGGCTAAACTATATACCTGGGCAACAGGTAGAGAAACTGGGGAAGAAGACCTCAGGAGAGTCAGCGAGAGGATTGAGGCAATAGCCAGGATATATCATGTGCTCGAGGGGTACGTAAATGAATGGGAGCAAATACCGTGGAAAATGTTGAATGACCCAAATGGACCCAGGTACAACCTGAATGAGGTGAAGGATGCATTGAGACAATACTATAGGCTTAGAAGGTGGGATGAGGAATTGGGAATGCCGACAAAGAAATTACTGATTGAGTTAGGCATTGAGTGGATGGAGCCGCTCAGGTCTAGGGCCGAGAAGATCGCCCTAGAGAAAAGAAAGAATCAGTCACCTTGATCGCCGCAGCAAAGCTATAATTACCCCAATCACTATGGCCACTATTACTATGGCTATTATGAATGTAAATTGATGGGCTGGAGCTGAAGGTGATTGCGGCATTGATGATTGAGTTAATGAATTGCTAGAGGTAATTGACCCCTCGGAGGTTGGTATTACTACGTACTGTAAACAATGATTGCCTGGCGGCAAGGTCATGCTTATCACGTCGCTTCTAATGCTATAATTAATTGGACTCGGGAACTCCACCGGCAACGCATTAGCAGAGTAAGTCACGTTAAGGGGCGCACCATTATCATAGCACGTAGAAAGCGTGGAGTTCTGCGTAATAGTGAAGTTCGCAGAGTAGGTCACGTTAAGCAATCCACTACCGAAGGCGAATATAGCTATGGAATCATTCCCTAGAAGCACAAAAGGCACATACCCTGTTCCATTCGTTACCATTATGGTTCCATTAATTGGCTTAAGAGGCGGATTTATTGTGACTATGGTTGCATTAGTTATATTAATGTACTCAATTACTTGAGGAACACCATACTGGTTAATATATACGTATTGCGCAGTCCCCACGATAGCCATAACCAGTGCCAGCAATATAATAATTGTGAATATTCTCATGAATTCAGGGGCGGTACAGGATTTTAAATTAATTACTGATCCTCATCTTGAGACCCTTCCTCCGGATACTCATCCTGAGGCTGTTGAGGCGGTGGAGGCGGAGCCTGCTGAGGCGGAGGCGGTGGAGGACCATAAGGCCTAGGAGCCTGCTGAGGCGGCAAAGGAGGCGGATACTGCCTAGGCGGAGGAGCAATAGGAGGCGGAGGCGGATACTGCCTAGGCGGCTGCTGCGGCTTGTCCTCCGGCTTTCTTTCTGGTTGGCTCGACATCTTATCACTTTATATTGGCTTTTATGCGTGAAACCCTTATTAAATGTTTCCAAACGGTAAATATAAATGAGCAGCGGCTACTTAGTCATAGCTGAGAAAAACAGCGTCGCCAAATCAATAGCGTACTACTTGGCTGAGTCGAGGGTGGCAGTTAAGAGTAGTTATGGCGTGCCAACTTACTGGTTCACGAGGGGGGGAGTTACTTGGGTCTCGGTGGGTCTGCGGGGTCACTTGATGGAGTTTGATTTCGATAAGAAGTATAATATATGGGTAAGCAGTAGGATAAGCGAATTATTTAGAGAGGAGCCCATGCTCATCATTAAGCCAGACTCGGTTAAGTACGCCAGGGCTATAGCTTACCTATCTCGGAGGCTCAGCAATGTGATATTGGCCCTTGATTCTGATGTGGAGGGCGAGGCCATTGCGTTTGAGGCAATGATGATAATCAATAACGCTAATCCAGCTGCGCGCTTCAGTAGAGCATTATTCTCGGCCATCACTAAGAGCGACATAATTAATGCCTTTAATAACTTGGTGGACCCTAATCCAAATTATGCTAAGAAGGTGTTTACCAGGATGAAGCTTGATCTAAAGCTGGGCGCTGCATTCACTAGGTTCTTGACTCTTAGCGCTAAGGATGGTGGAGCAGAGCTGCAAGGCAAGCGGGTGTTGAGTTATGGGCCATGCCAGACCCCCGTCCTCGGGCTGGTGGTTAAGAGAGCCTTGGAGAGAGAGAACTTTAAGCCAGTTCCTTACTATATTGTGGAGGCCACGGTTGATGTAGATGGCGAGGAACTTAAATTATCCACTGATAAGATAGATGATGCAGAGAAGGCCATTCAGGTAAGGGATGCCGTGATTAGGGCCGGGTTCCTTCACGTGGTTGAGTCAATTGGCGAGAAGGTGAGGATTGCTCCACCTAAGCCTCTTGAAACCATAGAGTTAGAGAGGCGCGCCAGTAGATTCCTAAATATACGGGCAAAAAGTGCTCTTGATATTGCCGAGGACCTGTATAGGTATGGCTTTATCTCTTACCCTAGAACGGAGACCAACATATACCCAAGGACCCTCAACTTAAGTAAGATAGTGAAGGAATTAACTAGGGTCAAGGACTATGAATCATACGCTAATTCTCTTCTTGCAGGAGAGTTAATCCCGACCTCCGGCAACTCCACCGATAATGCGCATCCACCTATTCACCCCACTAGGGGAGCAAGCGCTTGGGATGTAACTAGGGTATTTGGAAAAGAGTCCCACTGGAGGATTTACGACTTGGTTGCGCGGCACTTCCTGGCCACGCTAAGTAGGCCGGCAATAATTGAGAGGCAGCGAATAACCGCCAAGCTAGATGATGTTGAGTTCAAGGCAGCGGGCCTAGTCATATTGAGCAAGGGGTACTTGGAGATATATCCATTCGAGACTCCTCGGGAGAATCCATTACCCGTATCTAAAGTTAAGGTCGGAAGCAAATTAAGGGTGCTAGGCGCTGAGGTGATTAAGAAAAAGACTCAACCGCCTCCGTACTTGTCTGAAGCTGAATTATTGAGATTAATGAAGCAGTACGGAATAGGAACCGATGCGACAATGCAGGACCACATACATACCAATATAGAGAGGAAATACTTCACCATCACTAAGAAGCAATGTATACCAACCCAACTCGGCAAGGTCGTGGTCTCAATACTAGATGAAAACGCAAATGAACTAGTTGATCCATTGTTCAGGTCAAAGATGGAGAGGAGGCTAACCCTAATAGGGGAGGGGAGAACGGAGCCCAACGTAATTGATGAGGAAATAACAAAGGAAGCAAGCAGCATCTATGAAAAGATACAGCCACGATACATGGATATAGGAAACAAGCTAGCGACTATACTTAGAGGCAGGACCAGTGAAAATAGAATCAATGAGAACAGAAGAAAAACCACGAAATCCTGAACCAATTCTTCTGACCATCCCTATAAATGCGAGACTCGACGCGCACCAACGCCTAAATGGATGATTACTATATTGGGTCCCAAAAGGGAGGGTAACGCTTAAATTCATTGTTCAAAAATGAAAAAGATGCCCCTCTCTGGTCTACTTATTCATCGACAAATGGCTTTATCTATAAGGCCAGAGGGGAGCATCAACAATCAAGTAGATATAATAAACACGATGAGCGTGACTAATCAATCACTAAGTTATTTTCAGTATGAAATAGTTGCTCTCACTACTCATAGTGCAGTTAATGATACTAACATAATGAAGTATATTCAAGACGGCGAGCCTCATGATGGCGGTAATGTATTGGATCTGCTGAAGAATACAATTAATGCTCTAACGACTAAGAAAATTATCCTCTTCTTTTTATACAATATGATGCTTGTATGGATATGCTACTCGAGACCCTGGACTCTAAAAAGAGAGGGGGTTAGAATCAATGATCAGTGACCCAAACGAAGTAATTAAGGAGGCGGCGGATTACTTGAATGCGAATTGCGGTAATTCAGATAAATTAATCGAATTGCTAGATAAGTTGTTTGATGAGTTACAGGACCTTTTAATAGATATGGGCGACTTAAGCCTTAATTCAAACCTCTTCACTGCGTACCTTGCAGCATATATAGTGACGAGATCAATCATAGATGGAGCGCCTCCCCCAACTGGCGATTCATTAACGGATGACTTACTGCGGTTAATAAGCGGGGAAACCAATATAGGTAATGAGTTATCGCGATATGATATAACCATGGCTATACGCGAGTTGCGGAATAAGGTGCATTGTGGATCATCAACATGAAGCAAGCCGGCAAAAGTGGATTCAGAATTAAAGATTGAGCGTAATCTTTTACCAATTGACTGCTTCTAGAGAGCGTTTATGTAATCCTCTATCTTAGGCATCTCCTTGGGGAGCCCCTTTCTCTCCCTGACCTTCATCACTAGATCCGTGAGTATGCTTTCCGGCACTGGTGCCCACCTGCTGAATTGAAGGCTCCAAAAGACTCTTCCCGAGGCGGCGCTCCTCAACTCATCGCTCAAGTTGAAGGACTCTATAACCGGTATCTCGCCCTTAACCGTCACCATGTACTCGCTCTGAGCAACATCGATTATCCTTCCCCTGTGCCTAGTTATGACGCTTGTCACTGGTCCAATGTTTTCGCTGGTGGTCTTGGCCTCGAGGAGAAGAAGCGGCTCCAATAGCGTCGGCTTGGCGGATATCATAGCGGCAAACATGGCATTCTTGGCTGCAGGCATTATTTGGGCTGGACCCCTATGAGCTGGATCCTCATGGATGGTGGCATCATGTAGAATAACCTTAACTCCCCTCACTGGTTCCTGTGCTAATGGTCCTGCACCGGTTGACCACCTGAATCCCTGCACGATGTAATCCTTTATCTCCCTCAAGTGCTGTATTCCTGATGTCTTATCGATGAGTATATTGACGTAGGTCTCATCTATCGCCCAAATGCCTCTCGCTTCATCGGCATCCCAACCAGCCTTATCCCTCAGTATTCTTGCCCGCTCCTTTGAATCCATATCCTCAGTTATGTCGCCCATTTGAACCATAGTTATGGTAGTCTCATCAAGCGGCTCCACGCTAATGTATAGCTTATTATGTTTATTGGGCGACTTGCCCTCGAATACTTGGGACTTCACCCTCACGGTTTCCCTGAACCTAACGAGCGGTTGTGATACGACGAAATCCAGCTTAGTTCTCTCCTTAAGCATCCATGTCGCGATCTCCAGGTGAAGCGTTCCCACACCGCTTAGAAGGACTTGGCCGGTTTCCTCATCTATCTTCAAGCTCAGCGTTGGATCCTCTATAACCAAATCACGCAGCGCTTCAACTATCTTGGCTAAATCATTGGGATTCTTGGGCTCAATGGCTACCGTAACGACTGGCTCACTTATGTACCTGAGCTTCTCGAACGGCGGTATGTCCTTTATTTGGGGAGCCACTATGGTATCGCCGGCCCTGGCTTCATCTATGCCCAGCAACGCAACTATGTTGCCGGCCGTGACTGAGGGCACTATTACCCTATTTGGACCCATGTATAGGTATGTCTGAAGTATCCTCTTCTGAACCTTGGTTCCTAGAACAAATAATTCATCTCCCTCATGAATGGTGCCGCTGAATACTCTTCCGGTGGCTATTAAGCCGGCGTGTGGATCCTTATTGACCTTGCTGACTGCTATGACTGTGGGGCCATTTGGATCCGCCTCCAGTAAGGCCTTGCCTAGCTCTGAGTTTAAGTCGCCTTTCCATATCTTGGGTATCCTATACTTTTGCGCAACATTGGGCGGCGGCGTGTGCTCTATGAGCATCGTAAGCAAAGTGACGTGCAGTGGGAACTCTTGCGATAATTCGCTGACGGTGTCCTTCTCATATGCATCTATTATATTGCTGAACTTGATCCCGGCCTTAGCGGCCATGGGTATAGTTATTCCCCACTTGGCGAGTGCAGAGCCTAGGGCGACTTGACCTTTATCCACGCTTATCTTCCATTTATCCTTAAACTCCGGGGGAGCATACATATCTATTAATCCGTTAAAGTCCTTAACTATCGACACTATTCTCTGCATTATCTCATTGGGCGAGAGCCTCAATTCCTTGATCAATCTATCAATCTTATTAATAAAAAGCACTGGCCTCACTAATTCCTCCATTGCCTGCCTCACAACAGTCTCAGTCTGAGTCATTACTCCCTCAACCGAGTCTACCACTACTAGGGCACCATCCATGACTCTAAGCGACCTAGTCACGTGGCCAGTGAAGTCCACGTGGCCCGGCGTATCTATGAAGTTAATTAAGTAAGGCTTACCACCATACTCGAAGTAAAGGCTTATGTTTGCCGCCTTGACCGTCATTTGACGCAGTTGCTCTATTTCCACGTAGTCAAGTGCAAGGGCCTTGCCAGCCACCTTTGGACTCAGGAGACCGGCGCCCATTAATAATGAGTCGGAGGTAGTGGTCTTGCCGTGATCTACATGCGCCAATGTCCCCACGTTTCTCACTTGATCGGGGTGACGCATTATCTCCATTACATCTTCCATTTTCTTTTCTATTACACGAACTGACATTTGTAAATCCTGAAATCCAACTAAAATATCCACTTTAAATAATTTTAGGTCGATAATCCATGTACCCAACAAGGAGAACAAGGTCTTTACTTATATAGTGGATATGCGCATTATAGCCATGCACCAATGCCCAGTGAAATAGGGCCGTCTCCACCCTAAAGGGCGAGAGTATCCTTAGGGCTATTCATTGATTTGGGGCTTACCGCCTTCATTGTCAACCATTAAGAAGCTGCGATTAACTAAGCCGCACTTACGCTTTGGCGATAGGTTCTTAAATATACCTAAAGCTAACCTCATGAGAGTTAATGTCATATGGACCACAGCAAGGCGGTAATCTCTATTACGATTTGACTCCGACCGGGATTCCGGGGCTCGATGAGGCGTTGAACGGGGGCTTCATACGTGGAAGAACATACTTGGTGACGGGGGAGACGGGGGTGGGCAAGACGCTCACCGCATTATCATTCATAATAAACGGAATAATGAAGTACGGGGAGCCGGCCATATATGTATCGGTTGATGAAACATATGAACAATTCATAAACGGCACGAAGAGATTTGGCTGGGACTTAGAGCCATTAATGCAGCAGGGATATTTCCAAGTATTAGTGCCTGAAATGGATTTAATAGAGACGATTCGGCAAAAGGACCCAGTTACCGTCGCCAAGTCAATGGTTCAGGCAATAACTGATTATGCTAATTCAGTTGAGGCTCAGCGAATAGTTATAGATCCAATAGCACCCCTAGTCACCCTGGAGAAGGATGTACAAGTGCTTAGGGAGTATATAAGGACCTTAGTCATGGGCATAGAGAGGGATGTTGGCGCGACCACCATAATAACCACGGAAGTCCCCACGGGTTCTCCAAGCATATCCAGGTATGGAGTAGAGGAATTCCTGGCGGCTGGAGTGCTTGTTCTTGGAATAACTAAGGCCAACGATGGATCCATAAAGAGGTACTTATTCATTAGGAAAATGAGATGGCAAGGAGTTCAACCCACGATTTATGAAATGGATATACAGCCAAAGATTGGCGTAGTGATTAAGGAGAAGTTAAATAATATATACCTGCCCTACCTCTCATCGTACTTAACCATGTAGGAAAAGACAGCTCCGCGCGAATTAAATAGAAATATTTATACCCTCCACGCCTTAATTTCACTATGGTTATAAACCGCAATGAGGGGTGAGGCAAGTGGAGCTCTCCCCATCCGGCAGAATAGTATTGAGTTACTTAGAATATGAGCACTTAATAAATGGGAAACAGTACGTGACATTCAAGGACATAGTGGGGAACACGGGGCTCAGTCAGCGATCCGTGAGGAACGCAATAATGGAGCTTCGAGCCAAGTCCCTCGTTGAGGCCGTACTGGATCTAGAGGAGGGAAGGCATCATAAGTATAGATTGATATTTAAGAATTTGATTGATGTATTGCCCGAGGCACCAATAAAGCGGGGCGTCTATATCATTGATATAGGCATAGGCACGTTCTCCAACATGACCTTCAAGATGTATAGGATAATCAGGGGATCCACCGTGGTTCTCCATACCCCAAGCGTCCCAAGGGAATTGCTCGAGTACACTAAGTGCACATGCGCATTGGATACCTTAACCAATTACTCACTAGAGAGATTCAATAAATTAATAGATGGAGTATATAATGCCAATGGAGCCCTCTCAATAGTTGCCGATTTAACCCTGGATAACGACTTGATTGAGCCATATATATCCTTGGCTAAGGCCAAGATGCATTTATTCAGTGTATCAACAATTAATCCAATAACGTTGGGCATCAACATGCTATTCATGAACAAGGAGGATAAGATAGTGATCAAGCGGGGAAACTTGAGCATAAAGTTAATAGGCACCAACACGACCATACAGCCTAAAAACATAATTAAAGCTATTTGCATCTATAAGCAGAATGGAAATATCGTGATAGGGGAGCCGAGCGATATCAATGGATTCAGGGTATATATAATATACGAACAAGCCGTTGATCAACAAGAAAAAATACGAATAACGGCGGACATGGAGGACACATAGTTCTGGCCACCTTCCCCGTCCTAAGGGGGTTCCCCGGAGTCTGGAGGGTTACACTCCACGGGCGCTACTCGCCTCCGCTGGCATTGTGGGAGTCGGCCCCTCATCCCAAAAAATAACGGAACAATCACACCTAAAAATTCTAGGAATCCCCGCCGTAAAAGGCTAGGTTTACCACTTTATTATCATTTAGTCAGATCGTCGTGAGGTCATCATTATCAGGTTTGATACCCATCATCACTAACACAGAAAAGAGGCGAAGCTTTTAAAGGAATGACCCTCAATGCCACAACTATTATGGGCAATAAATGGTGATGCGGAGGCCGGGATTTGAACCCGGGGCTTTTCCCGCGCGCAATGCGCGCATCGGTTATGAGCCGATCGCTCCACCAGGCTGAGCTACCTCCGCCTCTAGATCCAAGGGACAAGGTGGGTTTTAATTTTTTTCTTTGAATATGAACTATTGGAGCCGCTCCTCAAACTGAAGCCTCGGAGCTTCCTGCTTCCGCGACCAGACTAGATTCCCCTTCACCTAATGGAGGCTCCATAGAACCGTTTCTTCGAGCCACATACGGGGATTACGAATCATTCTCCACGGACATGTATTCCCCTCGCACTGAGGATGCTAGGCATAAATACGTTGCCGCCATCAATGTCTTTCCATTCGGGAGATCCACGCATCTCATCGCTAAAATCAATTACTGCCCAAAAACTTCTCATTAAGGCTGTTCAGCCATATTTTTTATCGCTTGAGTACAATCCAAGGGCTTTATCCGTTGCCATTATCGACTCCCACTTGGACACGCCCATCATTGCCCTCACGGCATCCACGTTCTCCGGAACAACTATTGATTCTTGGTGGACACCCTGCATTAAGTAAACCTCATTTCCTTCTATAGATATGGAGTCCCCGAACACCGCGTTCTCCATGAAGTCCCCCCGCTCCCTGCCTAAGTCCCTTGCGTACTCGATTACTTGAGCTAGGCTCTGGAACCCCATCTTGGCATAAAGAACGGATATCCTGGGGGTACTCATTAATGAGTTAATTACATCATCCTTGCGGGGAGGCTCATCGAATTCCACGTTAACCATGTGGAGATGCATAATAGTCACTGGAACGGCGACCGCAACAGTGGTTATATTAACTGGTATAACAGTCTTCACGTCTGGACCATGATGGCTCGGTATAGTCATGGGGTTAGGCACTACATCATTTATCGGACCCTTCTTAAGCTCCCTGGGATCAGCCCCTCTCCGCACCAAGAATGCCCGCACTTTACGTATATTGTGTCCGGTTAAGGATAGGGCCACTAATAATCTGGATAATGCAGTCGTGTTGCAGCTGACTACCCTAACGTATTTCTTACCCATGGCGCTCTCGTAATTAGCCAATGCATTGAAGCTAACCTCCGCTACGCTTGCTTCCTCGCCGCCTTGAAATATTGCCTTCTTATCCATGTAATACTTTGCCTTATTCTCCTCCCCCACTCCATCCGGCGTGGCATCAATGATTATATTGGATTCCCTAATCAAGTCAATCATGCTTCCCTTAATCGATATGCCGGCATCCCTGAATGCGGACTCCTTTCCAGGAACACTATAAATGCTGAGTCCACGCCGTGATGCTATTAATGCCTCATAATCCGGAGTTGTCTTGGCTACCCCAATTAACTCCATGTCGCTCATCTTAAGCAATGCAGAGGCGACGCGTTTACCAATGGTTCCATATCCAATTACCCCTATCTTCATCATGGAAACCGCCTCTTCGATTCAATTAATGCCTGGAGCGCAGGCAATTCCTCCCCTACGAGGAACTGCAGGAATGCGCGGCCCCCAGTCGACACGTGGCTTATTTTATCTATGTAGCCCAATTTACGGGCTGACATTATTGTGTGTCCACCGCCAATTATCGTGAACTTAGTGCCATTTACCATTGATCTAAGGATAGCTTCTGTTCCCTTGGCGAATAATTGCTTCTCGGTTACCCCCATGGGGCCCGTTAACACGCTTACCTCTGCTCCCCTTATCTCGGTGGAGTAGGCATCGATCGTGGCGGGCCCTATATCCATTATGGGTCCATTCACGGACTTGATGTCGACATCAATTCTATCTCCATTCAGATCTACTCCTGCATCCATGGGGATCGATATGGATGGGCCGTACTTGTCCAGTAATAGGCGAGCATCATTCACTAATCCACTGAATCCGCTCTCCTCAATATACTTCCTCACCCAGCCGCTGGCTCCATGTCTTGCCGCCACGAATATGACGCCAACCAATCCACCGACAAGAACCTTACCTACGGCGCCATTGCTTAATAATTTACCTATGGCCTTAATCGTATCGGGTACCTTAGCTCCACCAGCCAATACGATTGATCCACTGCGCGATGATGAGAATGTATTCATGGCATTTAACTCGTTCTCGAAAACCATGCCGGCACAGCTGGGTAGAACCAGCGGAAACCCAACTATGCTGGGCTGTGACCTATGGGCAGTAGCGAATGCATCCATTATGAATCCATCAAAGAGGGGCGATAATCTCCTTACCAAGAATGTATTTGCCTGTTGTTGGGGGGATCTCTCTATCACCTCCTCGCTAACCATTCTCACGTTATCCAATAGAAGCACTTCGCCGGGTTCTAGGTTCCTTATCGCACTTTGCGCTGCAGGGCCCATTACATCCTCTATGAAGTTTATATGCATTCCACTATACTTCTCCAAGTATCTCCAATGTAGTCCAAGCGATGTGAATTCATCATCACCGGGCCTGCCCTGATGCGCCAGCACTACTACTGCTGATCCTGACTTAGCCAGCTTGCTTATTGTAGCTGAGTGAGCTTCTATCCTGTAATCATCCAGTATTACTCCTTCCTTTAGATTAATGGGAACGTTTATGTCTATCCTAACAAGGACCTTGCGTCCGGGTGTAACACAATTCCTGAATGAGTGGAAAGGAGAGCCCTCTTGCATATGCTTTGTACCTGGTATACTATATTTAAATATTTTCACTCATTAAACTCAAGTAATCGCAATAAATCAATAAATCTGATTATACTTAAGTATACTGAGTAAACCTAACAAGAATTATATAAATTCAGTTAACTTACTTCATCTGAAAATTCAACTCATGATTTCCTTCCAATGATTTAAGGGATGGGAAGCATTCGCTCTTAGGGCTGTGGAGAATTAGCCGTGGTGATCGTTTCGACTACCTTACCGTCCCGTATTCGCGATGTAGCTGTGCAGTATTTTGTTAACTCCATGTTATGGGTAACCATTATGATCGTCATTCCCCTTCTATTTAACTCTGCAAGTATATTCATTACATTGATGGTATTCTCGGTATCTAAGTTGCCCGTAGGCTCATCCGCCAGAAGCAGCTCCGGCTCGTGAACTATTGCCCTCGCTATAGCAACCCTCTGCTGCTCGCCGCCGCTTAATTGATTAATCCTTAATCGGAGCTTGCCGCCTAGCCCAACGGCCTCTAGCGCCCTTATTGCCTTGACTCTTCGTTCCGCCTTGGGAACCCCCCTCGCAACTAGAGGTAGCTCCACGTTCTCCACTATGCTCATTCTTGGGATTAAGTAAAACATTTGAAACACGAATCCAAGCATGGAGTTCCTGTAGCGCGTTAGTTCGGGATCCTTCATGTTGTGCAGCATATAGTTGCCGACGCGTAGATACCCTCTCGTGGGTCTCTCTAGGCCGCCAATTAGGCTAAGCAAGGTAGTTTTGCCGCTGCCGCTGGGCCCTATTATGCAGCGGAATTCCCCCTTCTCTATGCTTATGGATGCGCCCCTTAATGCTATGCTCTCCACTCCATCAACATTATACACCTTCCATAAGTCATTGGCTTCTATGAATGGATTGGACACGTGACTCGTCTTCGATAACGGTTTTAATACTTATCGAGGGTTTAAGGGAGCGAAAGTCCCCTTCCACGAGGGTGTGTATAGCAAGTTTCCTGGAGGAAACAGGAAATCACCGCGAGGCGGGAGATACCCCGTCCTCACGGACGAGGCAGTTCACTACTTATCTACGCTTTATTTACTGATATCGATATCGAAAAGTATATAAAATGACGCACGCATCAAGCCCTCCATGAATAAGTATTTACTGGCATTAATCATGGCGATGCTCCTCACGCCAGCCATAATACATGCATCATATGTTGCCACGGTAATAATCAACCAACAAAACCAGCAGTCCCTCCTATTCAGCGTCTCTCAAGTAGAGCCCATAACAGTGCCAAGCGGCAGTAGTGGAGTAGTTACATTTCAAGTGCCAATAACATACGCCGGCCCCTACTATTTAGGCGGAGTGGCCATAACGTTCAATGCATGCGGCGGCGCAACAGTGGTGTCCCAAAACCCAATAAATATAGGATGGATTGCGCCAGGCCAAACAATTAACCTCGATTTCGAGGTCAACACTAGCATACCAATGAATTGCGGCGGCTCAATACTCATTTCCTGGAGCGGATTATATAAGTACAATGCATCATCCCAATCATATTATGAAGCAGAGGGCTCAGGCTCAACCTCAATAAGCATAACCGAGTATGCCATCGGGTCGCCGCTGCTCTCCGCATCGATTAACTCCACTCAATTGCCGTTATTAGCTAATACGCCGATTCAAGTTACCCTCAAGAATAATGGAAGCGGACCAATATATAATCTGCTCGTGACGGCCCAAGCCAGCGGCGCATTCATTAATGGCTCATTCAGCGATTCCATGTACTATAAGGAACTGGAGCCGGGCAAAGCCGCATCGTTCCTGCTATGGGTGAAGCCAACGACTAGCCAAGCGTCATTAACCATAAGCGCCAGCGGCATAAATGCATTTAATCAACCCTACTCGGCATCCTACCAACAGTATCTAACGGTGACTCCACCTCCACCTAGTCTCCAGTCATTGGTGAACCTCAGCATTAATAGCACAGAAATCGTCCAGGGCAGAAGCAATGCAGTTACCCTCCTCGTGGCCGCGATTGGGCACTCCCTGAGTAGCTTTCAGCTAGTGATTAATCCAATCAACATGTACGTGAATGGATCGTCATTCCCCATAACCATTAATGTCGGGGAATTAAATGAAACTGAAATACACCTATTATTAGTGCCTCTTTCCCAGGGTGCTGAATTAAGCGTTAGCTATAGTGGGATAAACGCTGCTGGGCAGCAAGTCACGGGAACGGGCAATACCGTGTTCACTGTGATTCCGGAACCAATGGCGCTATCCATATCCCTGAGCCCCAGCGCTGCCTATTCAGGTAATCCAACATCATTCAAGCTAAGCGTAATGGATAATTCATCACTTATCTTAAATAATGTGACGATAACCATACTCAGCTCAACGCCGTTAATTAATTCAACATATCCGCCGAGATTCACTATTAATAGAATGATGCCGGGACAAGCCCAGTACATTAATCTATCGCTGATCCCCAACGCCGCCACTCAATTCACTGTTCAGTATAGCTACGTGGTGGGCAACAACGTCGTCTCCGGCTCATTATCTGTAGCGCCACTCATCAAGCAGCCCCCGCAATTAGTGATATGGGCTAGCAATGGAACATTAAGCGGCGGAGACGAGCATGTCATCATCAACATATATAACCCAAGCAGCCTCACCATCAGGAACACGGTTCTCTCGATCAATCAATACGCTGGGTTAACGATAATGGGGCCCACTACATATGAAGTCGGTTCCATAGAGCCAAATCAAGCGATTAACATCAGTATACCGGTGCTAGTGCCCGTCACAAGCCAGTCAGCAAGCATTAGTTACTCGCTAACATATGAAACAAGCGCTGGATCTGCATCCATGCAGGGCAACCTAGCATTCAGCATTGCTTCCCCATCTCAAGTGGTGATTTCAAGTGTAATAATATCGCCGAATCCTCCCGGCGCTGGATCGCCGTTGACATTATCATTGACATTCATAAACACCGGCTTCAACACTATATACAATATAAATGCATCTGTCTCCTCGGATATGATTCCAATAAGTCAACAATCCACGTTCTACGGCGAATTATCGCCCCAGACGCCAACGGCGGGCGCATTTACGTTTCAAGCTAATAAGCCTGGGCGATACTTCATTAATCTAACCATAACATATATGGATGGGTATGGGAAGCAGCATGAAGTGAGCAAGTACATCACTGTTTATGTAACCAATTACACTGCGGTTACGAGCGGCTCCACCACGTCACGTGGATTTGGATTCAGGGGAAACGGGGGCTTTGGGGCTGCAGCCATAATTGCCGTGATTGTTTCGATTAGTGTCGTGATTGTCCTCCTAGTTATGATTAACCGCAAGACGGTGAAGAAATAGTGAGGAGCGGGGATTATATTAGTCTAGCATGGTTATCGCTTAAGGCAAGCAAGGGAAGAAGCATAGGCGCCATAATAGGCATAGTTATAGCAGTTAGCGCGCTGGGCGCAGCGTTAGGCATAGGATTCGGGTTTCAACATACTTTTGAGACGAGTTTTGCCAGATTATTTGGAGCAACAGAGGTGTACCTAACCGGCACCACGCTCACTATGGCCGACCTAAGCACTGTGGAGCATTTGCCTTATGTAGCTAATGTCGTTCCACTGGCGGCAACGACGGGCATCGTTAATATTGGGGGTCAACGAGTGCGGGTAACCATAGTGGGAACGACGCAGTACACCATACCGGCCTTGATAGGGGCCACATCGCTGAGCAGCGCAATAGAGTACGGGGCACCAACGCTGGTGGCTGGATCAGCCATAATAGGTAATGGAGTAGCGATAGAGAACGGGGCGCAGTTAGTGAGCCCGGGGCAGTTGCTTACCATTAGTGCCGGGGGAAAGACGATTCCAGTGATAGTGACCGGTATACTAGTGCCGTCGGCAAGCATAGGGGCAATTAATCCGGATACATCCATATTCATGGATCAGAACTCGTTTTTTCAATACTTTGATCCAGCCCAGACATATAATGCATTCATAGTGTATGCATTATCGCCCAAGGATGTTCAGGCAGTTGCGAATGAGCTTCAAGCGGTTTACCCCACCGCAACGATAATTAATCCATCATCGATAGCATCATCGTTTAATCAATTCATGGGGGAACTAGAGTTGTTTCTGGGGGCCGTGGCCAGCATAGGCTTCCTCATAACTGGCTTATGGATATTCGACTCAATGACTATAAGCGTAATACAGAGAACTAGGGAGTTCGGAATAATGAAGGCGCTGGGTTTCGGGAATAAGGAGATATTTCTAATGTTGATGATAGAGATAACAATGCTTAGCCTAATTGGAGCGATAGGGGGATTAATGGCTCTCCTTGGATTAATGAGGGTGGTTTCATTATCGATACCCGGTGGAGCATTCCGAATAACGCCAATATTATCGCCTTTGATAATAGCGATAATAGTGCTTCTGCCCGTTGTGATAAATATATTGGCGGCATTCGTGCCCGCATACAGGGCAGCCAGAATACCACCGGCCCAAACGCTTAGGTATGAGTGAGGAATTCAGCCATTAATTTGACCCCATTCACTAATCTATCCGGGGTCTCCTTCGCGAAGTTTATCCTTACATGATTCCTCCCAGCATCGCCAAACGCGGAGCCTGGAACCACGCCGACATGCTTCTCCTTAAGTAGTCTCTGGGCGAAGGACTCATCATTAAGTCCAAGCCTCTTTAGGTAGGCATCTAAGTTGGGGAAAATGAAGAGGCCGGCCTTCGGCTTCATCACCGACGCATCCGGCAAGAAGCTTCTCAAGGCTTCATAAACGCTATTCAATCTCTCCCTATATATGGGCAGCACCTCCCTTATGTATTGATCCTTATACTTCCTTAAGTAAAGGGTGGCCAAGTACTGGGCTGGCGTTGGGGGATTGATGTTTATGTATTGCTTAACCTTGGCAAAGGTGGATGCAAATTCCTTGGGCGCCAATATATAGCCCAGTCTCCAACCAGGCATAGCTGGATCCTTGGAGAACGTATCCATGGCTATGACGTGCTCCATATCATATTTGAGGGCATACGTGTGTTGGCCATCGTAATATAGATGCTTGTATGCTTCATCATATATAAGCAAAGTGTCATAATCTACCGCTAAGTCAACGGCAGTCTTCACCACTTCCTCTCGCAAAACAGCGCCCGTTGGGTTATCTGGACTCACGAGTATTATTGCCCGAGTCTCATGATTAACTGCACGCTTTAAGTCCTCTGGACTGGGGTTGAACTCGTTTTCTATGGTTACCTTCACCTCATTCACTCTCGCGCCAAAGAATTCATAAGTGGGCTTATAGAGGAGATAGGTTGGATTAATCATGGCAACATTGGTGCCCGGTTCCACGAGAGTCATGGCAAGCCCTATTATTGCCTCAGATGATCCCGTGGTGACGACCACATTATCGGGCTCTAATTTAATTCCTGAGTACCGCTTATAGTCATCCACTATTGCCTCCCGCAGTTCCCGAATGCCTGGAGTAGGCGTATAGGAACTCATATTAAATGAGTTGGAAAGCAATTGCTCCGTGAATTCCTTAAGCATAGCCTGGGCAGGCGGGAGACCCGGCTGACCTATATGCATTTCTATCACATCGACACCACGCGACTTAAGCTCATCCACAGCACCCAGGGTTTCCCTTATCCTGGACCCCGGCAAGATGCCGACGCGACTTGAGATCTTCATACGTCCATTGCCGATATTCACTCATTTTTAAGCGTAACCCTAAAGCATTTCCATCAACAAAGAACTTGACAATTTATTATATTCATTAAGTCACTGCATGTTGGTTGAGGATCGCGATGAGACCCATGTGAAGAACCTTAGGATTAAGGGTATTATGGAGAAGGGAAAGACCATTTGAAAAAATATTTTCTCTACTCCAATTTCTCCCTAATCCCTCACCGCCTCTCCTATAAAGGCTGAACTGGAGAGCTGTGAGGGCGAATCCTATGAACGCCTCTAGGACCTGTGCTAGGCGTGAGTATGAAGATGAGCCTAACTCTAGGTGACTGTGTCTTTATAGTCCTAAAATATGGTTGGACAGTTTGATGGTAATTATTAATTCCTCCCTAAATATTCGAGGGCTACTCTTAGGGTCGGTAAATGAGGAATACGTGCCCTTCACTGAGGCCGTGTATAATAATTTGGGTAAGCAGGAAATCCTGAGCAGCGAGGATGCCCAGCACGTAATGGCGGGGGTGGTTCACTGATTATTGACGAGGGAGAAGCCGAGGGGAGTGGCCATTGCTCTCGCCATGGTGCCCCGCCTCTCGACCCACATTAATCCCATTGATTCTGCTCTACTTATGGTTGTAGGGGGCACCCCGCTTGCAGAGAGCATGTCGCTAAGTGACGCGAGGGTCGAGGCACCGCCCAGCTTCTTCACTAGGAGGGTCAGGGTCTTAATGATGTCCTGATCCACGTCGATAATGGTTCCTTCATAGATTGATACTTGATTATCATGTGCATCTATCAATCCATACTCGCTTCTATTGATTAATTGCATTTTATTGTTGAATTGACCCCTGAATTCGCGCATGGATGGAAGACCCACATTAGGCACATATACTTCATCTACTAGGAATAATGCATCTTCCCTGAACGTATTGGTGAATATGCGTAACTCGCCTTCTCTGCTAAGCCTTAGGAGATTCATTACATCTGGATAGTTCAGATAATAATCGCTATAGATCTCCATGGCGATGCCCTTAAATGCGGAGGCCAATGCGAATCCAGCAATGGTTGAGGCGGGCTCAATCGGCATCAGAGCATATGATGAGCAGGCACCTAACGCGGCTGCATCCCTTCCTGCATCTATTGAGAATCTCAGCGACTCGCATAATTCCCCATCGCAATTATTGATGAAGTCTCTGAAATCAACATCAAATGCAACATGATGCTGGGGGCGATCAATTGATGAGGTTAACCTATAAAGCACCGCCTTCTCCAGATTGCTCATTACATGGTTAATGCCGGTATCAACACAATTAGGGGATCTTCTCCACGTTAATCCCAGTGGCTCCATTAGAAGGGGGGAACCCACTATTAACTTAATCATCACGAGGCCACGTAGCTCGTGAATTCTCCCTGCGTTGTATCTACTATTATCGAGCTGACCTGGTAGCAACCAGCTCCACTATACATGATCGAAATCGTGTCTCCCGGTTGTATCTGTGTATTTCCGATTAAGTGCGTTGATTCTCCATTTATTGATGTGGATATTGGGGAACAACCAGTGGCATTGATACCCGATTGCTGCAGCAGTAGTGGGGTCCCAATTATTGATATTGGGCTCACCCCAATATCCTTGATATTCACTATAAGCATGTTGCTTCCAGCCGTATTGGCTGAGACCGCAACAACGCTTGACCCCACGAGTGATTTATTTATGGCCGGCCATAGAACCGCCAGTAGAATTACCATTACCGTTATTGATATGGCAACCCACACCACTTGGCTTAGGCCTTTTCTTGTTTTTCCATTAATCATGCTTGGCAATGCATAAAGCTACTTAAATAGGTGGCGCATGAAGGGAACCAATGATGCATAGCTTTAATAATGGTTGAATCATGAATTAATCATGAAGAGTGAAGGAATATCTTCGCTGGGGACACTCATCGCATTAATCGGCGTGATCTCCCTAATTCTAGCTACAATTCCATACTTCACAATGCAGTACGAGGCAAATGCTGCAGCTGAGAACTACCAGCAATTAGTGAATATTCTCCAGTATAGATGCATGCATCAAGAAATAGTAAATGCATCAATTATAATGCCGCTCTGCATCATGGATAACGGCACCGTAATAATGATGAGCCAATCACCGCCTCAATTAACGCATAATGAGGGCTAGGCTTTGAGCGGCGCCGAGATTTCAGGCTTTAATGGCAATAATTCATAAGCAAATCTTTTATCCGCATTAAAAGGCTCATCACTTTCATCTTCTGATCCCTGAGTCTCCGTCCGTAAGGATGGATAGTTTTGTTAACCCTATTCCCATAACTATAAATATTTCGAGGGGCCCCATTAGGACGTGGCTGAATCCAACTTCTGCGGCATCAGAGTTGGCAATGTTTATGTGGATTCCATGCTTGGATGGTTAGCTAGGTGGCTACGTATGTTGGGCGTCGAGACTAACTACGATGCATCATATGATGATGAATTTCTCTCACGCGTTCCTGGATTAGTAATTACCAGGGATGTTGGGTTATATAGATCCAGAAAGGGGGATGCACTACTGCTTGTAACTGATGATCACTTGGTTTGGTTGGCCGTGATCAGCCGTATCCTCAACATTGATCTAAGGATCGAGTTAGGCAAGTCTCTTTGCCCCATATGCGGTGGCCGCTTGATCAGGGTGGGAAAGAGGGATGTTGAGTCATTACTGCCGGCGAGGGTGGTGGAGCAGCATGATGAGTTCCTTAAGTGTATTAATTGTGGAAAGCTTTATTGGGTTGGCAATCATCATAGAAAGATGCAAGATATGTTGAATAGAGCCATAGAATTAAGTAAAAGAATCAATTCTATATGCATTGATGGAAGCACAATATTTAAAATTCAATAAACGTCGCGAAACGGCATTAATGAGCGAATTCAAGCCATTATCGCTAGAGGATGGAACCGCTGCCGTGCGCTTTGCTAGATCAGTCGTGGAGAGCAGGCTAGGCTTAACGCGGAACCTGAGCCAATTAACATCCGCCGTAAGCGCACTGCGACTCGGTGTCTGGGTAACTATAGAGAAGATAATTAATGATGCTGGAGTAATGAGGAGAGTGGTCAGGGGAAGCATGGGCTCCCCGATTCCAATTAATAGGCTGCCCATGGATCTGGCTCTAGCCTCCGAGTATGCTGCCTTTAATGACCCTAGGTTCAGTCCATTGACCTCGGCTGAATTGGATCACTGCATCTTCGAGGTAACCCTGGTGGGCAACATGAGGGAGGCTAAGCTTAGTGAACTCAATGATTTTGTGCCGGGGCATCATGGATTGCTGATCAGGATTGGGAGAGGAACCAGGGTAATATTGCCCCAAGCGCTAGTCGAGGCGGCGATACAGAGGCGAAATGGCGAACCATTTAAGAACAGAAGCGAGCTGCATAGCTTTATTTGCATGCTAATAGGGGATAAATGCGGAGAGAAGTGCGAGTCATGCAATGGATCGGCCTACATTTACGATACGCAGATATTTTATGAGTTGGAACCGGGGGGGCGAGTCGTGGAGCGCATGATATATAGAAACAAGTTGTTCACCTATATTAACCAAAAGAGTTAAAAAGCCATTATTAGGTTATGGAAACGTGAGATAATGTATATTAAGTTCTATACGATATCGGAGAGATTCGATGAATACGAGAAGTCACTGAAGTCGCTGGTTGAAAATTTGCGGAGCCAATTAAGCAAAATAGGCGAGAATCCGGATAAGGTTAAGCTAACCATAGTTAAGGTAAAGCCGGAAACCGCTGCTGAAACCATGAAGTACGTGGGCGAAAAAGAGGAGAAGAGGATCCCACCTCAACTGCGGTACTTGATATCGGCGCTGAGGCAGGATGGGATAATGATGCTGCCAGCAATGGTGATAAACAACAAGAAGATTTTCGAGGGGGAGCCGATGCCCATGGACCAAATAACCACCATCATATTAAACGAGGCCAAGGCAGAGTTCAGCATTGAGCTACAGCCCCAAAAGACCGCTCAACAATCACCACAGACATTACCGCCACCGCCTCCACCCGTTCAACCACAGCAACAGCTTCCCATGGCGCCTCCGCCGCCCCAACAACAATTACCGCCACCACCGCCTCAATTGCCGTTGCTGCCGCTGCCTCCCATGGCGCCTCCGCCGCCCCAACAACAATTACCGCCACCACCGCCTCAACCACAGCAACCACCATTGCTGGATTTAATGGGGCAGCAACAATCTAGGCAGTCAGCTGTGGAGGGGGCTCTTCGTGGAGTAACTGTCACTGGCTTTAAGCTTGTCATGGGGAGACCGGATAATTGTAATGATTGTATATATTATGGAGCGACTAGGAGTAAGTGCCTATTGTTTGGGTTTAAGGTTGGCGATCCAGCTCACCCGCCATGTAAATCCCCCGGCCTTAATTGAGGTGCGGCACTATAATGTTTGAAGTGGAGATAAAGTATAGGGTTCCTTCCCTTGATGAGTTAAGGAGAATTGTATCGCTCGTGGCTAAACCCATTGGCATAAGCATTGAGGAGGATCATTACTTTAATCATCCATGTCGAGACTTCGCTCAGTCGGATGAGGCAATGCGCATTCGGATTCACGGTGATGGGGAGACGATTATCACTTATAAAGGTCGAAGGATTGGATCCATAGGTAAATCCAGGATGGAGATCAACCTAAAGATAGATAATTACGATAATGCGGCTTTAATTATGGCTAGTCTCGGGTTCAGGGAGGTCGCGGTAATAAGGAAGCGCAGGGAATTATTCACGGTGGATAAGTACACTATTTACCTTGATGATGCCGAGAACCTAGGCAGATTCGTTGAGGTGGAGACCATGGTCAGCGATGAGACACTAATAGATGTTGCCGCCCAGGATATCCTTAAGTTCGCCCAGGAGAAGCTTGGTCTTAAACCGGAGCAGATAGAGCGGCGCACTTACTTGGAGTTAGCAATGCAGATCCCACCCAAATAATTAGAACCGCTTCAAGATACACATTTAATGATTTTTATATTCACTTGCTTCGTATTAGCATTGCCTTTTTATTCCCTTACTATTCTATGAAGTCTCACGCTGCATTTGGGGCAAATAATTATCTCCTCGGTGGCTTGTCCATCTTCGGCAGTGAATGGATGCTTAAAAACTAGTTTCATGGATTCGCCACAGGATGGGCACGGCCCATCACTTGTGATTGAGTTGCTTATCTTGTCGTAATTGATGACTAGCATCGTGCCCAGCACGAAATTGAGTTGCCCATCCACGTCGCCCATATATACTGGGTATACCTTGGCTCTCAATCCCTTGCCCAATAGGTTTGCCTTTTCTATTGCTGCATTTAATTCATCGGCTAAATAGTATGGTCTCTCCGAAATAATTATCACGGAATCAACTTTATCAAGCATGAATTCCTTCACTGCATCATCTATGGTTAGCCATGACCAATAATCCTTGATTGGGATAACTACCATTACCTTCATATTGGCGAGCTCCATTAATGCACTTCTTTCACTTGACTCGATCAACTTAAAGCCGCGTCTCTCCATTAACTCCACTGCATGCCTCAACTCGCTTACCTGATCCCTCATCACGTAGAGTCAGAGGATTGGCGTATTTTTAAGTGATGTTGCATGCATCGCTTAATTTTTTAAATAGGGAATAGGTTTCATCCAATGGTAGATCTAAGGGAGTACATGGATGAATTACGCGAGAGAAATGAATTAGTGGAGTTTAATGAGCCGATTAGCCTGGATCTCGAGTTACCGGCAATAGCTAGGAAATTGATGTATAAAGGAGGACCAGCGGTGATATTTAGGAGAATCAAGGAAAACAGTCTCCCAGCTGTAGTTAACCTCTTCGGCACATGGGAACGAGTTCAAGCAGCCATGGGGAACGCAGCCCTTAGTTCACTGGAGAAAAACATATCATTAATGCTCAAGCCTAGATTCGCCTCGCTCGGTAATGCGATTAAATCATTAAGTGAAGTGGCGGAGATGGGTAAATTCCTTCCACGCTTAGTAAATAGGTCGCCCGTGCATGAAGTTGAGTGGAAAAGCATTGACTTAAGGAAGATACCGGCCATTAGGCAATGGATCGGGGAACCAGGATTCTTCTACACAATGGGTATAACATTCATAGAGAGAGATGGAGTAATTAACTTCGGGTACTATAGGATACAAGTATTAAGTGAGGACAAAATGATAATGCATTGGATGCCTAATAGAAGGAGCGCCGAGTACTCTAGGCACACGAATGATATAGCGATAGTTTTCGGGCCAGACCCACTCCTGATGTTAATGGCGGCCACCCCTATTCCGCACCCCCTGGATAAGGTGCTGGTCACGGGCATGCTAGGCGGGAAAGGCATTGAATTAACTGAGGGACGAACGATAAACACTCATTATCCAGCCCGAGCAGAGGTAGTTGTGGAGGCGGAGTTAACGGGCGAATATGCTGAGGAGGGCCCGTTTGGGGACCACGTGGGCGTGTATAGCATTCGCAAGCCTTATCCGGTGGCCAAGGTGAAGGCAATATACTCTAGGGGTGATGCGGTGGTGCCCTTGACCGTGACGGGGAAACCCGTGTTGGAGGATGGCAATATGATTCTCTTCGCTAGTCAAGTGATAAAGCCCATGCTTAAGCTAATGATGCCTGAATTAATCGATATATACATGCCGCCAAGCGGGCTTGGCTATGTCTATATAGTATCCATTAGAAAAACGACGCCGGGGCAGGCGAGGAAGGCGATGACCATGTTGTGGTCATTATCGCCGCTCTACGGTAAGTTAATAATAGTGGTTGATGGCGATATCGATGTCAGGAATATGAATCAAGTAATGTACGCCGTATCAGCTCACGTGAATCCCGCGAGGGATTTATTGGTGATAAATGATTACCCAACCGAGGAGTTGGATCCCTCAACGCCAACCCCGAACCTGGGCAGCAAGGTTGGGATAGACGCTACCAGGAAGTTGCCTGAGGAGTATGGCGGGCAAAAGTATCCCGAGGACGCAGTTTCTAATCCAGCAATAGAGGAAAACGCGGAGAAAATAGTGAATGAATTATTAAGGAGGTGGAGGCAATGATTAAGTGCAAGGTGCAATTAAGCAGCGATAGGTATGCCAGAGGCGAAATGATATTCATAATAATCAGCAATGTGGGCGATGACTCGGTCAAGGTGAGTAAGTGCATGATAGAATCAACTGAAGTATCAATAGAGAAGTACGTGAATCAATTATTGAGACCTGGGGAATCAACCACCGTGATTTGGGATCAATACCGCAATGGAGATCCAGCGAACCCAGGCGAGTATAGGGTAACTTGTGTCGCCGACAGCATCAATTGCTCCTCATCATTCACGATAATGCCCTAATAAGGACCCCAACGCACCCTATAGGTTCTCCTATACACTAGTCGCCTGCTCCAATAGAAGCCCAGGGCTAAGCCAACCACGAAGCCCAGTAGGTGGCCTAGATAGGCAATGCCGTAGCCGGCCGCAAGCGGGCTTAATAGGAATATTATTGATATTATGTTTATTGGGTTGGATAATATGGCCCACCTATATGGGCTGGCAATCATGAACCCAACTATTCCAAAGAGCGCACCGCTGGCGCCCGCTATTGCGGTGAGGGGAGGATAAATATAGACGGATAATGCGGCGACTATGCCGCTCACGGCGTAGACCTCCCAGAACAGCCGAGTGCCGAACCTTGACTCAAAGAAGGGCCCAAGGAACCATAGGGTCAACATGTTGAAGAAGTAATCCAGGAATGTGGGATCATAAAACATAGACATGACTATCCCGAGGACATTGGGCACAAGGGGGTTGCTGGTCACGAGGAACCAGGGCCGATACACGGCAAAGAGGGAGGTGAATAGGTTGCTTATTGATGGACTCACCAGGGCCGGTATCGATATAACGCTGTTTATTATGAATAATTGAAGAGTGGTGCTCCAGCGATTCATGAATGATCGTGAATTAATCATTACCGCCAGCCTAATAACGGACTTAATAAGCCTAGTGCCGAAGATGAGGGGGCAAGGAGTATCGGCGCGGAAAACTCAATAACCACTAAATAATATGCTGACTCATGTGGAGGTTACCGGATTCGGAATACGCTAAACGGCTTGAAACGCTAAGGCAAAAACTGGTGGGTGAGGGAATTGATGCGCTCTATTTAACTAGTGCACCCAACATATTCTACTTAACTGGGTACTTCATGATACAGACGGAGCGGCCCCTTGCCGTGCTGATCTCGGCTAAGTCAAGCGATGTAGTGTTCATGGGGCCAATGGTGGAGAAGGGCCACGTGGAGTTCAGGAGCAGAGTATTCACTGAGGAGAATTACTATTTCGATTATCCCGGCGATGTGGAGCCAATGATCATGTTTAGGGACACCATAACCAGCGTTGCTAAGAGAAGTGGGCTGCGAGTGATTGGTATGGATAATCCAGCGGGCGCATCATCATTCTGGGGATATAGCGGCAGCGACTTATCGGCTCTCTTGAAGAAGGAGGGATTTGAGGTTAAGCAAGTTAAGGGAATAATTGAGGGGATGAGGATAATTAAGTCCAGCCTAGAGATAGAGCTAATCAAGGAAAGCGGGAAATGGGCTGCCCGCGCCCATGAGATACTCATGAGCAAGATAAGGCCCGGCGCATATGATTGGGAAATATCGCTTGAGGCGAGCCTAGAGGCTAGCAGGGAAATGAAGCGGGAAATGGGGGCTGAATATATGCCTCTAACGGATAGTATACCGAACTTCATAGGATTCAGGGGACAGGTGGGGGAATACTCGGCGTATCCACATGCATTAGCTGCTCCACGACCGATACGGGAAAACGATGTACTGGGAAGTGGAGCGGGGCCTGACGTGGGTGGCTATCACTCGGAGCTCGAGAGGACAATAATAGTTGGTAATCCACCTGAGGCCGAGAATAGATTTAATGTGATGATGAAGCTGAGGGAAGCGGCTCTCTCAGTAATGGGGCCCGGCGTCAAAGTTAAGGAGGTAGATGCAGCCGTGAGGCGGAAGGCCAAGGAGCTTGGGGTAATGGATTACTTGAGGCACCATGTCGGCCATGGCCTAGGCATAGAGGGGCATGAGCCGCCATTCCTCGACATAGGGTATGACGCTGAGCTTAAGCCCGGCATGATAGTTTCATGCGAGCCCGGGATATATTATCCGGGTAATGGTGGCTATAGACACTCTGATACTGTCCTCATCACGGCAAACGGCATAGAGATGCTGACCAAGTTCCCCGATGAATTAGATGAATTAAGGGTTGCGAGGAAGTGACTTGCCGTAAGTTATTTGCTTGCGTGTCCACTAAGTGGTAACGCATAGGACACTCACAAAGGCCTGCCTTTCCGCGACCGCTGAAGCCGGCATCATGCCGCCTCTGCTCCAACTACATCCATCTCTATTTCATTTATGCCGCACTTCGCTACGTCGTTTAGATTAGCGGCAATGCATATTAATTGCCTCATGGTTAGCGGACCTAATCGACTTATCTTGTCTACCGCATCCATTGGCAGCGAGAACGCGTTAGCTATGTCTTGAAGATCATCTGGACCAACGTAGTCCGGCAACATTACCGTGGCTAGCCTCATTACTTCAAAGAGCGGCATATCGACCTTAGCTATCAAGTCAACGACGTCGGGCAGCATTGTCACCACTAGGTGAGTTGAGTCCAGTAGCCTCATGTTGTTCCTAAAGCCATGCATTGCCTCAATGAATTTGAATGCCCGCGGATCATCCTGTGAAAGCAAACCTTCATCTACCTCTATTATAATTCTGCCTCCCAACCTATCAGACGCCTCGTTCAGCAATCCGAGGAATGTTATTGGGTGGATGCGGGCTAGCTCTATAAGGTCTTGAGGACCCAGCCTGGAGAATGTCTTTAGGTTTCCCTTCTCTCGCTTAAGCGTTTCCTGGATTGACCTTATCTTCTCAATATTATCCATGACGAGCGATGCAACCATGGCCGATAAATCCCGATCACTGGAGCCAGCCATATCCGTATAGAGACAATTCGGAAGCTCGCCGCATATGCTGAGGAGGAGCGTTGTCTTGCCGGAGCCGGCTCTGCCTATGATTGTTATTAATTGGTTCCCATTCCTTATATGGCGAATCACCTCCTCCTTAGCCCTTAGCCAGGAGGGGCCTAGGAGCCGCACTGAATTGAATTTACCGGTTACGAGCGCTCTCTGCATCTAGTTCACCTTCTTAATTAATCCATAATATGATGAACCCACCTTAATTCTACGGGAACCGCCGTACGCCAATATATATGACTTGGAGCCGAGCACTGCCTTGATCACCATTTCCTCAGCGTCATCGCTATCAATGCCTAACTTGGATGATACTATCTTTATCACAGACCCTATATCCGCATATCCAGTTAATGGATTGGCGGATTGCCTTATAGCTTCATCCATTACTTTCACAAACGCCTCACGAGATGGAGGCATAAGTAGGGCACGCGCCCTTCCTACAGCATCAAGATCCATTAACGCGACTCTATAGCCAGAGCCATGCTTCTGCACCACTAGCTTGCCTTTCTCGCTGAGTCCCTTAATCAATGCCTCCGGATTATTGACCCACCTGCTTAATATATCCATGTACTGCTTATAGGGAGCGTATACTGCTCCCCCCTCTCCTCCATCCCCAATTAATACACCCACGAGAAATACTAAACCAACCTCATCCATCGATGTGTTAATGTAAAGCCGCAATAAAAAGCAATTGATTAGAAATGATCCTTCATACGACTGGACTGCTAATTGGCTCGGTATTGCTTGCCTAACGTTGTTTGATTTTAATTGATATTCTAAAAAATAATTATTGAGAAGCTTCATTGTGCTGCCGAGAATAGTATTGACCATTGGTCATCCATGCGTGCGGATCAAGATGAGTGGAAGAACCATGGCTATAGTGATGGATAGCAAGGGAAGAATAAATTTCGCCAAGGGATGTAGAGGGAGGCATATTAGGATTAAGCCGTTTAGATCCATTGACAGCACCGATACCGTGGAGAGACCATTAATTGGCCGAGGCAGTTACTACTTCACTATTTACACGGTATATAGGGGGGAGGCATTCATGTATGACATAACCATAAGCAAGCAGGGCAAGGTTGAGCAGTACAGGGATGAGGCTGGGGAGGATCTGGTTAGGGGCGCCGTCGTGAGCGAGTCAACAGCGCAGTACCTGAGATTCATGCTGGAGACCCTCCTAGATAGGTACCTGGTGACGCCGACCCCGATTCTAATAATGTCGGCTAAGTTAACCATTGATTCAGCCATAATAGACCGCATAATTAGGCCGCATGCCTCTGATGATTATGCATCAAGCGAGTATAGGGTATACCACTCGCCTGGCTTCATGGCTGCCGTGAAGTCATTAACCCCACATAGGAGCGATGTAACCGTGATAGGGAGAATAGATAGGGCTGATAGTTTTAAGGCGGCGGCGCTGGATGTCTTGCTTGACTCAAGCATAATACATAGCATGACGCTTGGCAGATCAGGTAGGATACCCATTGGAATCGATGTTTTTTACCCGGTATCTAGGAGGCTTCTCGCTCATCAGTGAAACGCGTGATCATGAATCTCCAGTAACCTCTTTCTTGGCCTGCATCAATTATCTTCACCCTACGAAGTTCCGCCACTGATTTAAGGGTCCTCACCCAATCCTCATCATTAACAGTAACCAGTATTGCCTCGCCGCTCCCTAACTCGCCTAATTCCTCTATTACGCTGTAGACTGGATGCACTGAGCCGCATCTATCATCCTTATCTATGCGTATCTCCTTCTTAATCATCATAACTTAACATGGCTGCCAACCTTAATTAATGCATCACGCTTGACCGAGCCACATGAACAAGCCACATAAGCGTTAGGATTAAATTATAGCTGACTGAATTAAGGGGGGACACAATGAGGCGAGCAGCTAATTGAAGCTCCTCACGCACTATGTTTTCTCCATGGGATTGCTAACATTATTATTGGCTTTAGGTAGGAATCCATTCCCGGAATCCCTATTCTTGGCCCTCATTATATCAGTGACGGGGAACTTGATAATAGATGGATTAGGCCATGAAGAGAGGCGCGGCTATGTTAGGCGAACGCCTTTAACCCATACAATTCCAAGAAGCATTTTCTGGGGGGAGCTGCCCGGCATCGCGATAATAATCCTACTATATTACTTATCTGGCCGAGTGATTGAGTTAATTTACGTGGAGATAATCCTGAGCAGCTTATTAATGGGACCGAGCCACATGATTCTCGACATATTCACGGAGAGGGGAATATTCGTGAAGAGGAGAGGGCGATGGGTGAGACTCGCCTTGGCTCATTTTTCATACAATGATGTACTCGTCAATGGGGCAGCAATGATAATAGGCCTCCTCATGATATTCACGGCATACTCAATATGATTCGCTGAAACCCAATGCCTAGAATTCTGGAAATGGATTGAATAATGGAATCCACCACTCTGGGCGAGGAAGCCGTGTTCATGCTGAGGTCCCAATGATTTATCGGCGTTGAGCTATAATTCTATAGTAAATGGAATTATTGTTTTAGGGCGATTAAGGAATAATCTAAAGGGAGAAACTAGAGAACCGTTGGTATTCTCTCCTTCTCAGGCTGCTTAAAGTACTCCTCTAGGTTCTTCTCTATTAGGAAGGCGTACTTCTTCGCGTGTTCCTCTAAGTTATCTATTGGTATATTTATTCCGGTTAATAGTGATATGCCCCTGATTAATTTTATTGCGGCTGACACATCTGGGCCGAATCTACCGACGGTCTGGTTAAGTATGTAGAGAACGTCCTGGGACGAGGCTATTCTACCGGTCTTGATTAGGTTATTTATTGATGTTAGGAGCTTGGACTCCGCCAATAATAACGCGCCAGTCAAGGTTCCCCTAGATAGAACAGCATCCAGGAACTCGGCTTCTAGACCAGTTAACGTGGCTTCACTTAATGGAACCAAGCCAAGTGACTTGAATTCCTGCACGTGGCTCTCCTCGGTTACGAAGTATATATTATCGGTCTCATTATCGCCGAGAGCCGGGATAGATGTTAGGCAAATCACCTTAGTTATGCCGTTCTCATCTGCCCAATCCAATATTTTCTCAATGAATAACTTATAGGCATTAGGGGGTATTGGGACGTGTTGCCTAATGGTGACTAGGTTATTATCCTTCTTATAGAATAACCTATACGGCAACTTAGCGACGCCCTCTATAACAGTTATAACGGGCGATATGCTGCCTATCTTAATGGCACCTATCTCCTCCATCTTCAATGCATCTATGACGTACTCTATCGAAACCACCGAGGCTAAGCTTGGCTCTGGACATGATAGTATCAACATGTTCCTTGAGTCCCGCGGAATTGACTTCAACTTAACCTCCAGGAGAGATGCTGGTTGCTCCATGGGTGAGGAGCTATCAATTCCCTTAAAAACTTTACCCATAAAGTATTAACAACGCAAAAAGATAACGCCATCAATACATTTACCGCAACTGCTTTGCAACTAATGTGTAGTCCTCATGAAGCTAGGTGTTAAAACTTTCTTATCCCCGCCTTGAAAGGCGAGGCTTGCCGTTCTTTTTATCATTTATGGCCACAGCATCCTTACACGGGGTTAGAGATGATCTCCTCAGGAAATGGCGAGCCTGGCTATTATGGCGCCCAGGGCACCGCCTATGCCTGAGTCCAGTAGGGCTAGGAGGAGCGTGATGAGGAGGGGAATCACAGCGCCGCCCGGCAGGCCTATTATTAGTGCGGTGATTGCGCCGTTCTGAAGCGCATATGGCAATATCAATATGGAGATCAAGACGCCTAGGGCGCCCGAGAGGCCCGTGATCCATAGGGATGATCTTGGCCTTAAATGCAGTAAAAACCCTAATAATGCTGCTGGGATGAACAGTAATTCCCAGTAACCGATTATGGATAATGCGAATGCTAGGATGGCATTTATTATGAAGGCCAGCAATTGATTCCTCATGGCTTGACACCCGGCAGGTATAGGTAGTAAAATGCTTTCGGTAAGTCGCTTGGAATCAATGTATAGTACTTGCCCAGCAACCAGTAAGCCGTGGTATCATTATAGAGAGCTATTAAGGGGTGCTCCGACACACCGCCTGGATAGACGCCGACCGCATTAAGTGGATCGGCCATATCAACAACCAGTCGCCAGCTGGGTCCCAGAGTGGCTGTTAATCCATATGCGGCGTTAATCGTATTGCTGTCGCCGGGCGATGGGAATGGACCAATTGAGAGACCGGATAATCCGAAGAAGCTGGCGAGTAGCCTCTTATGGAGCCTGCCCCACATCCATGTGCTGGGGTTTGGTCCCAGAAGCTTGCTTAGGTAATTCATTGTCTGGTTAAAGGCAAGAACCATGACGTAATCAGCGTTCCTGGCTTCGCCGGTTAATGGATCATTAAACCAGGGGGAATTCGGGTAATTAATGGTCCAATTAGCCAGGTCGAGGATGAGTTGACCATGATAATCAGCATCGGGGCCCAGGAAGAAGGAGAATTGGCCAAGGCCCTCGGCCGGCGTTATGTTGTAGTAGGTTAACCATGGAAGGAAGGTATCGTTCAGGTAATAATTCAACCAGTAGTAATATATTGTTGCCGCGGATGAGTTGACCGCGAAGTCGCCGTTCCACTCACTCAATAACTTAATTGCTTCACGACCCACTGGACTCGTATTGGCGTGGCTTAATGCCGAGAGGAGAGGCTGGAGGAATATGTTGGTGGAGTAATCATGAATATCCAGCTGCGTGGCTTCCATGGATGACATGGAGAGGTTACCCTCCTCCCTGAACTTGGATAGGTCGGTATTTATCTCATCCGCCCGGAAACCACTCTCGTAACTCCACCCAACATAGTATGGGTAACCCGGCGACACTGGAACTTGATTAGCGCTGGCCGTGAAGCCCGTGTATGGGTTGAGCACGAATGGTTGCTTGCTTCTAGGTATGAAGCCGATCCAGTCATAATTGCCGTAACCGGGAAGCACAGCCCTTGGGTTGCCCATTGCTATCACTGGATAGAGACCATACGCAAATATGCCGAAGTTGCCCTTATCATCGGCATAGGCAAAGTTCTGGATCCCCACCGCAAAGTTACTTAGGGAGGAGAGGAAGTCGGTGAGGTTCTTGGCCGTATCGAAGCCGAGGAATGCGGCTACCTCGTCATTGGGGTAAAGGCCGGTCCAATCCATCACTATAACCACATCGCTATAATTGCTCACCACGACGCCATTGGCGGCCCTCTCCACTGTATACCTTATTTCCCTGCCTCCCTTAACATTGATCACTTCATGGATCACCGTGAAGGGTATCCAGGAACCATTATGGAAATACTCGCCTGGGTGCTGGGGGCTTGTTTCCTCCACGTAGAAGTAACATACCTGGGGCTCCGCGTCCGTGGCTCCCCAAGCTATGTATGGATTATGGCCAAGTATTACGCCGGGGGTGCCTGGGAAATCGACGCCGACAACGTTAATGCCGGGCGCCACGAGTTGGAAACCTATCCATATGGAGGGAACTGTGGTAGTTAAATGAGGATCATTGGCAAGCAATGCGCCTCCCTGGGTTGAATTAGCCACCCAATTATTGCTGCCCGCATCGGTTAATCCAATCAAGACATGGCTAAATGGATTAAGGCCTTGAAGCACCTTGCTCACTATGGAGGTTGAGTAGGTTGGGTCACTTCCCTGGAAGAACGCTATAGCCTCCTGAATAGCCTTATTCAGTAGGGGAAGCGAGACGCCGGGAGGCAATGGATTCATGGAGTACAGGCTCAGGTTAGCCAAGTTGCCGGGACCGCTATATATGCTTGGATTAAGCGTTCTTGGATATATTGGGAACTGTATAGAGGGTGGATAGGCTGGGTACAGCGATTCAATGGCCTGCCTCGGCATGTTCTCCAACGCGAATGTGAACGCCAATGGATCATCAGTGCCGCTGAGGCTCCAAGTGAGCAATTGTTGAACGGCGAACGTGTCCCTAATGGACCATGGGGTGGGGACGTACCCTAGCACCTTAAAGACTATGGGAACCCGGGAGGCGGGCATTGATTTAATATATGAATTAACGCCTAAAGTATAGTAGTAAAGATCCCTATACACTGGGCTGGACTTATTTAATTGATCAAGGGTTTCCTGGGCGACGATGGTTGTTTCGAGGGTTCTATAGAATTCATCGCTTTGAATCATAGAGGGGCCAACAATGGATGATAGGTTGCCCTCAGCCATGGCCCGCATAAACATTAATTGCGCTAGTCTATACTCCGCAGTTAGGTATCCCTGCTCATAGAATAATGCCCAATCCTCGTTTGAAGCTATCCTAATGAATCCATCCGGCGTTATGCAAACCATTACTTGAGCCCTAGATGAGTTAAGGCTGATCGTGGAGTTACTGCACCCTATGCCTGGAGGTGGAGTTGAGCCCCATACCCCAATTCCCATACCTGGATTAAGCATGTTACCAAGGGGGGCCAAGACGCTTATTGGGGTGTACATAACTAATAAAACCACGGCTAGTCCTATTATTGAGGCCGCTAACTCAATAATTAATGATTTTCGTGATTTACCCATAATAGTTTAAGCCAAATTAAGTAAATAAATTTTGTTTCTCCCAGAGGGCCTTAGGGGGAGGGGCTATTTTTCACTTCCTCAACCAGGCAAGGAAGGGGATCCAAAGTGGAAGTCATAAATCCTTTAAGTCGTATACCTTTACTGCCTCGCTTCCATCCCTTGAGTAAATGCCTAGAAGCACTTTACGCCCATAGCAGTTGCCGGATTTAAGGAGAAGCGGGAGAAGAATAACCACGTGAGGCGCCTCATCCCTCAGGGATTTAGATATGAGGGGCTCCATGCTGGTTAGCCAAGTCCTCATGCTGGGTATGAAACTCATGGAGTTAAATACCTTGAAGTCCCCCAGCACCCTCATCAGCGGAACATCGCTATCCCTCCTCACCACATAAACAGCTCCATCCCTAGTGGAGACCGAGTAGAGCTCTGGGGGATTAATTATTTCCCGTAGCTCCGGCGGCTTCCCTATAGAGATCAGGTACTGCATGAGACGGAGAAGCAGGCTGGGCACGCAGTTAAGGGAGATATCGAAGCCCTCGCAGGATTCTGAGAAGAATTGATCAACGAATCTACCGCACGCGGTTAATCCATTTGATTGAATGAATTCCACCAATTGCCTCGTGTACTCCACCTCATCGCGCCTCGTTAATCCAAACTTCAGGGCTAACCCCTCGATTGGGCCCCCCATTAATTCCCTCAATACGCAATTCCTGGACGCAGCCTTGCCCAGCAGCGCCGCTGCCTCGGTTAAGTATCCCTTTGATATTAATGAACCCAATTCAAGCAACTCATCGCTTATCTCGCCGTTCCTAATCATGCCGAGGCCAGTTAATGTGGGCATGAGGGCCCTAACATTGGACTTGCTTAGACCCCTCTCCCTGAAGTAATTAGAGGCGAGGGAATTATAGGGATGCCCAGGGGAGGCGCCGCTCTCGTACGCATACTTGGCGAAATCAAGGAGCCTACTGAGGGGGAACCTTATGTACCAATTCCTGAACTCGCACTGCTCTTCCGCTAATCTGCTTCTTATGAAGGCGAGGGCATCCTCCATTGCCTTAAATTCCTTGCTGATCAATCCATCCTCCACAAGTATTAAATCGCCCTTGCGCTCTATGATTAGCCGCACGATGATTAATTAAGGTACCCGGTTAAAAACGATACATGTAAAATAGTTTAGTAATACTAATCCCTTACTTGCTCAAGCACTGCAATTATCTGTAGAATCATTACCCTACTGAATAGGGGCATGTTTGGATCTGATAATACATCATCCAGTATGCCGATCACCGTGGCTGCGCGGAGGCTGGGGCTCATTTGGGAATTCTTAAGTATCTTGGCGGACTCGCTGGCTGCCCTCCTGATGTTCCTGGGTATACCCATGTCCTGCACTATGCGCTCCAGGTAATAAAGCGCCTGAGTTATCTTCTCCTGCACCTCTGAGTTAACGTTCTGATTGCTCATCTAATCACCTCTTACTTAATGCCGGCTCGACACCTATCACGCCTTTTAAAAAGTTTTTTACCCAGTCAATTGCTATATAATTCAGTGAATAATTTGAGGATCAGAATATTTCCAGTAGATATTACTTACGGCATAGTGAATAACGAGCCTGAAATAAGGGTATTCGGCGTCGATGAGGAGGGGAAACACGTGGCTGTGGCTCATAGGGGATTCAGGCCATATTTCTACGCCGTTCTCAGCGATGATAAGGCAATAAGCGGTCTAAGGAGGGTGAGGAACGTCATCGACGTCGCCGTTGAGGAGAAGAAGCTCTTCGGGAGGCCCGTGAGGGTGGCTAAGATAACTGTGACGACTCCAGACAAGGTGAGGGAGGCCCGTGAGCGGGCGGCAGCAATAGCCGGCGTTCAGGACGTGCTTGAGGCCGATATACGGTTCACGCTTAGGTACATGATAGATAAGGGCATTAAGCCTGGGTGGATGGAGTACGAGGTTGAGCAGAGCACTGGGTTTGGGGTGGGCGTGGATGCGTTCTATAGGGCAATCGGTGACCCGGTTCAAGTAGAGACTACATCGGTTCCTCCGCTTAGGTATGTTGCGTTCGATATGGAGGTCTATAACCCGTTTGGGTCGCCTAGCCCGGAGCGGGATCCCATAATAATAATCTCCATGATGGATTGGTCTGGGAACGTTAAACTGCTCGTTAATGATGGCGACGAGGGGAGGCTGATTCGGGATTTCGTTCGTGAACTTAATGAATTGAATCCAGACATATTATTCGGCTATAATTCGAGCAGGTTCGATTTGCCGTACCTAGTTAGGAGGGCGGAGGTGCTCGGCGTTAAGCTTCCCATCACTAAGTACGGCACTGAGCCTGAGCAGAGCACGTATGGTCATTGGTCCATAATAGGGAGGGCACACATTGATCTGTATGGGGTTATTCAGGAAATGAGCGACATAAAGAGGAAGAGCCTTGATTATGCCGCGGAGTACTTTGGAGTAATGAAGAGAAGCGAGCGAGTGTTGATTCCGGGCCATGATATACATAGGTACTGGGATGATGCAAGTAAACGAGGTGAATTGATTAGGTACGCGAGGGATGATGTGGTTAGCACGCTTAGGTTAGGGGAGAAGCTTCTGCCACACATAATTCAATTAGCCAGCATATCCGGGCTCCCCTTGGATCAGGTTGTTGAGGCGAGCGTGGGGGCTAGGGTGGAGTGGATGATAATGCATGAGGCATATAGGGCGGGGGAACTTGCGCCGAATAGGGTGGAGCGGGAGTATGAGCCATATAGGGGTGCCATAGTGCTGGAGCCGCGGCCCGGTCTCCATAATAACGTGGCGGTGCTGGACTTCTCCAGCATGTATCCCAGCATAATGATGAAGTTTAACGTGTCGCCGGATACATTTATGGAGAGCGAGTGTGATTGCTACACTGCGCCGGAGGTTGGGTATAGATTCCTTAAGTCGCCGCAGGGACTGTACCCCAGAATGCTGGAGAAGCTGGTGAATGCTCGGAGAAGCATTAGGGAGCAAATGAAGTTGATCGAGGCGAAGTCGCCGACTTTCATTTACCTAGATGCGCGGCAACGCGCATTGAAGATAATGGCCAATGCAATGTATGGTTACTGCGGTTGGACTGGGGCTAGATGGTATAAGAGGGAGGTGGCTGAGGCCGTTACTGCCTGGGGGAGGTCCCTCTTAACCAGCGCCATAAAGTTCGCCGAGTCTCTTGGGGGGAGGGTGATTTATGGGGACACCGATAGCTTGTTTCTCCTGAATGATGAGAACGTGATAAATAAATTGATTGATGAAATGGGGAAGAATGGGTTTGAGGTGAAGATAGACAAGGTATATGTCAAATTATTATTGACCGAGTCAAAGAAGAGGTACATTGGCTTGCTTCCAAGCGGGGATATAGATATAGTTGGGTTTGAGGCGGCGAGGGGTGATTGGTGTGACTTGGCTAAGGATGTTCAGGAGAAAGTCGCTGAACTAGTCTTGAAGGGGGGAACCAACGCAGCGATAGAGTACGTGAGGGAGGTCATCAAGAAACTGCGGGAGAACGCCATTGATTTGAATTCATTGATAATATGGAAGACCCTGGATAAATCCATTGATGAGTATAAGGTAATTGCGCCTCACGTGGCGGCGGCCCGTAAATTAATTGAGCGGGGATTCAAGGTGGGTAAGGGGGATCAGGTGGGTTTCGTTGTAGTTAAGGGGGAGGGCAGGTTAGCGGATCGCGTTTTGCCCATAGCATTAATCAAGGGTAACGAGGATATAGATATGGATTACTACGTGGAGAAGCAAGTGATTCCAGCAGCCATGCGCATACTGGAGCCTTTGGGGGTCAGTGAATCTGCTTTAAGGGAAAAAAGAGGAGGAGGCAGTATCCTTGACTTCCTCGGCTAGGCCGGGGACTTAGGTGCCTCCTCAATTGTTTTTATCATGTCGCTTATCGAGGCCAATTGAAGATTGGCCGGCACCTTAGCTATATTGCCTAGGCGGGACATCACCATTAACTTAACGCCCTTGGCGGCAACGGCATCAACTAGGCGCTGAGTGCAGACTCCATCGAATACGACGGCGTATGCATTACTTACCTGTTGAATCGAGTCGACTAGATCCCGCACTGGGACGCGTTTAATCACGTTCCAATTCTCATCGTAAATAATGGCCTCGAGAGTGCCCTCTAGCTTCTTCATGTCCTCAATCACTTGGGGCGGCACCTTAACCTCTAACTGCATTGGTGGAGTTAAGTGCGGCTTCTCTATTTTAATCTCTTCCGGGGCAGGCTCGCGCTTCTCGACGGGCACCTCAATGGCTCCAGTTAATGTGACTTCCTGCTGGGCCTCCTTAGGTTGCTCGGCCTTATGCTCCTTCGCTTCCTGCTTGGCTTCCTCTATTACCTGCCTCTCCTTCTTCTCGATCGTCAATAAGTACTCCTCTATCGGCAGCTTGTTGCGAAGGGCCTTGGATATCTCCTTGCCCGTCAATTGCTCAACCTCCTTGCCGCTTGGGGCCCTCGCTACGTAATCCACATCAACTGACTTAAGCAACTCCCTCAAAACCAGGTCCCCGCCTCTATCTCCATCAACGAACGCTATTATCGTCTTTTTCTTGCTTAAATCAATTATCGACTTAGGTATGCCGCCGGAGGCGCCCTCTATGGCAACGACATTGCGGTAACCATGCTTCAATAAATTAATCACGTCCGCCCTGCCCTCAACTATTATCACTGTATCGGACTTCTCCACGTCTGGACCCGCCGGGAGGCCCTCGGGACCATACTTAACAAGCTCCGCCTCCTTCATTTCATCCACGAAGCGCTCAATTATTTCCTTGGTGTCGGGCAAAGTCTCCGCCTCAATCTTAGAGAGAAGCTCGCGGGCGCGATCCATTATCTTCTTGCGCTTCTCCTCCCTTAGGTCGCTTATCTTGAGTACCTGGACCTTGGCGTTATATGGCCCCACCTTATCGACGGACTCAAGCATGGCGGCCAGGAGGGATGTTTCATAGCGATCCAGATTGGAGGGGATATATATCTTGCCGACGGTTCTATCCCCCTTATGCTCAACCTCGACCTCTATCCTGCCTATCCTGCCAGTGTTCTGCAGATTGCGGAGATCGAGTTCGCTTCCAAGGAGTCCCTCGGTTTGGCTGAATAATGCCCCAACTATATCGGGTTTATCAACCAAACCTTGTATTTCTACTGCGGCCTCTATTAAGTACTTGGCCACTATTGTCAATGCTCCCATGGCTCATTTCACCTCAATTAACCAAGCCATTCCATGCAATCCACCTTTATTAACGTTTCTGCCATGAGCCTATAAACAAATGAACCGGCACTAGAGGCAATTACTTGACCTTTAGATCCCCCAATAAACCAGCGGCGAGGCCATTCATGGCCTGGGCAGGACTCTAGTTACCAGTTAATCACGCCATATTGAGGCCCACCCATCATCAAGGGAGGGAATTGATCCCCCTTAATGCCAGGAGATGAGGCAATCAATAAGGGTGAGGGGATCCTCGAGGGGTTCCCGCCGATCAAGATGGGGAGACTAATCTGCTGAGGCAGATTTTTATTCCGAGCTATATTGCTTAATTGATGAATTATGGTTTATTGGTGAGGCTGGCGATCAAGAATATGCGGAGCAAGCGGAGTAGAACCATATTGACCACGCTCACTATAATATATGCCGTGGCGTTAATGGTTGCGCTCGAGACCGTTACTCATGGGGTTCAATTATCGGTCACTAATGAGGTGAAGAGCATATTGCCGGCCGATGTGATCATATATTCATCCACCATAGCCATGCCTCAACAAGTGGCTTCAGCAATGTCTCACATGAATTACGTCTCAAGCGCTGTGCCTGCCATACTTATCGGGAACGCCGTGGTGGGCGGTGAATCGATAACGCTGATAGGGATGCCCACCTCATCGCTTCAATACTTCTACCCCAACCTGATCAGTGGAGGATTAATAGAGGCGCCGGGGGACTGCATAATATCCAGTCAACTCGCGGAGAAGCTGGGGGTCGGGGTTGGCGATTATATCTATGTCATGGTGCCCGAGGGACTAGGGGGATTGGGCTCCACGTATCAAGTGATTAAGCTGAGGGTGGTGGGCGTATTCTCAAGCATATTTGGAGGATTATTCGGCTTCCAGGTGAATATAGTTGTTACGTCGCTTAGTTACCTGCAGTCCCAATTGGGCGTGAATGGATTCGTCAACACCATATTCGTGAAGCTGACGAGGGACTCATCCACTACCCTAACCGCGTTCGTTAATGCTGTTCACGTGGCTTACCCGGATGCCCAGGTGTATGAGCAGCAGGACATAATTGGGGCAATTGGGAACGTGATAAACCTAGTTAATACCTTCTTCGTGCTCATAATAGTGCTCAGCCTAGCCATAGCTGGCCTCAGCATTGCCAATACCATGCTGATGAACATAAATGAGAGGCTTAGGGAGATCGGTATACTGAAGGCCATTGGATCATCTAATTCCCAAATAATGATCATGTTCATGGCTGAATCCCTCATCATGACGATCATCGGCTCGATAATTGGAGTAGTCGTGGGCTTCTATGGTGCTCACGGAGTCTCGGCTCTGCTTAATGCATTGGGTTACTCCATCAATATAGAGATAGTGCCGCTGCCCTCGCTCTTCGCGCTTGGCTTCGCAGCATCAATAATCATAAGCATCATAGCATCGATAGTGCCGATAAGGCGCGTAGCCAAGGTTAGGCCAATGGAGGTGCTCAGAACCGGGTAACCCCATGAATCCTGCTGGAAACTCATGAATTGCTGATAATTTTGGATTGAGCTGAATAATAGCCTTTGCCAGTATATCTTTAAATAATCAATTCATTTGGATCTCTCCATGAATGACCGGGCATTCCATGTGGCGAAGGAGGAGGAGGTGATTAGGGGCGACGTGACGGATGTCTACTTCATTAGAACCCTTGAAACAATTAAGAAGGCTGGGCTAGAGGACGTGCGCGTCAGGGCCGAGTTCCACGTGATGGGGCTTCCCCAGGGCTACTCCTGGGGATTATTCACTGGATTAGCGGAAGTAATTGAGTTAATTAAGAGGGCTAATCTAAGGGTTAATGTCTACTCCATGAGGGAGGGAACAATATTTCTACCGAAGGAGCCGCTCCTAGTGATCGAGGGGCGATATGTGGATTTCGCCGCGTATGAGACCCCGATTCTAGGCATTCTTCGCCACTACTCATCCATATCCACAAAGGCGGCCAGGGTAAAGAGCCTCATAATGGATAAGCAATGCCTATTCTTCGGCGCCAGGGCGCTTCACCCATCCATTCAACCCATGGCGGATAGGGCGGCGTATATAGGTGGATGCGATGGAGTCGCGGGGACGCTTGGCGCCGAATTAATTGGGATACAGGCAAGCGGTACCATGCCGCACGCATTGATGATAATATTCAAGCACGCAATGGGGGATCACTCCCTTGCCTGGAAGTACTTCGATGAAGCCGTCCCAAGCGATGTGCCGCGCATAGTGCTGGCCGACACATTCCTAGACGAGAGGGAGGAGGCAGCGAAGGCGATCGAGGTCCTCGGCAATAAGTTAGCGGGCGTGAGGCTGGACACGCCGGGGAGTCGGCGGGGCAATATGCGGGACATAGTTAATGAAGTTAAGTGGAGCATGAAGGCCATGGGGCACGACATTAAGGTAATAGTGAGTGGTGGGCTTGATGAGGCATCCATAGCATCGCTAAGGGACTCAGCGGACTCATTTGGGGTGGGCACCTCCATAGCCTTCCCGCCAAGCATAGATGTAAGCATGGACATAGTCGAGGCATTCGATGAAGAGAAGGGAAAGTGGGTCCCCATAACGAAGAGAGGCAAGTTACCTGGCTTCAAGCAGGTGCATAGGTGCCCAGGCTTTAGGGATACAGTGACTAGGTGGGGACACTCAATTCAGTGCAGCGATGGATCATCAACACAATTAATAGAGAAGGTGGTGGATGATGGGAAGCCGCTCCTGGAGGAAAGTGATGCCGATATTAGGGCAAGGGTGCTTAAGCAATTGGTTGAGTTGAGTGGGAAGGAGCCGAGCGTTGTCTTTAATTATTAGGGGTTCTATGATTGCGTGTCCAATTATTGGTAACGCATATATAAATATTCCTACACAACCACATACAACACTTGAGCGCGGCGCGATTTAGGGGCTTACCTTTAATTACTGGTGGTGGGGCTTGATTATGATGGATTTAGCAATAGTGGGGTCTGGTCCTGCGGGGTCATTTGCTGCGTTGGAGGCGGTTAAGGCGGGGCTTGATGTGGTTCTCATCGATAAGAAGAGCGTTAGGTATGGACCCATAGTGTGCGGCGAGTTGCTGCCCTCCAAGGAGTTGCTGAGCAAGTATATTCCAAGGCATTTAAGTGACCTCTTGGCCTATACTCTGGATTCCACGCTCACGGATGATGTCATCCTCAACAGGATCCGCAGGCTAAACGTGGTGATTGGGGGTGAATCGATTGGGACATTCTCCTTCGATTCCCTGGTTATCGATAAGGGGGCCATGATTGCCCATATAATAGATGAGGCGGAGAATAGGGGGGCGAAAGTGATGTTCTCCACCACTGTGACTAAGTGCGAGGTTGGGGCTCGGCAGCGATGCATGGTCAAGGGAAGGGGCGGGGAATCAATAATAGAGGCGCGGAGAGTTATGGGGGCCGATGCGTATCCATCGATCCTCAGCGAGTCCGTGAATGCGACTAGCTTTAGTCCAAGGGATTTAATAGTGGCAACTAGCCAGCGGGCCCTCGGTAGGTTTGATGAGGAGGAGGCCATCATAATAATGGATCCGAAGCTGGCTCCCGGTGGCTATGCATGGATATTTCCGCGCGGCGATGGATCCCTAAATACTGGGCTTGGAGTGAGGGGGGATGCGGCGTGGAGCGGCGGCAGTGATTTGCTGGAGCTTCATAAGCGATTCACGGAGAGATTTAACCTCAAGCCAATTCAGCGGGGCATATTATCTAAGACGATACCGGTGGGCGGACTCATCAAAGCGAGCGGCGAGGCTTACCTGGTGGGCGACGCCGTGGGCAGCGTTATACCCACTAATGGCGCCGGCATTAATCCGGCAATGATAACGAGCAAGTTAGCGGTCGACGCCATACGCGAAGGGGGGAATTACTACTCCAAGTTGAGCGAGGTATTCGGCTCATTCATGAGGAAAATGACGAATTATAGGAGGATCGCCGACCCATTTCTCTATGACTATAATCTAATGAAGCGGTTACTCAAGTTGCCTCGACCCATGCTGAGGATCGCTATGCGCGATGCAGTGATGGGGTCCGCAAAGAAAAGCAGCGACCTACTAATAAGCATACTAGGCCCATTAATTAGCTAAAACACGTTAATTATTAACAATATTATATTACCTTTCTCAGCCGGTGATGAGGATCTCCCTGAGACCATGGCTTCCCCCTCAGGAGACGCCCGCATGCGGGTATGCCTAGCTCGCCAAGTAGACGATTGCTACTGGAAAATGATGGATGGGGCGAGGCATTTTCTTAAAATATCGAAGCTGGATGCGGATGATGGCGGATTCGACATCTCTCTTTTCCACCTAGAGCAGGCAATGCAGCTAGCCCTTAAGGCTTACTTGCTCAGAGAGAAGGGGGATTTCCCAAGAACCCATGGAATTCATGACTTAATAGAGCTACTGACCTCC
>JBMFVP010000003.1:5514-59122 GCA_049965935.1 Thermocladium sp. | reverse complement strand
CCTACAGGGCTATTATCTATAAATGGGTCAATAATAGTTGGTGGTTACTTAAGTGAATATGATTTCTATAATGAAACGCTGGTGGTGGTATCGCCCATAAATTATGGTCAACCACTTAATACATGTATGATATCCATTGGCAATTAACATAGATAAGTAATGCATTGCCTATTCTGACCTCCTTCCCGCCTTAGAAAGGCTAGGTTTATCACTTTTATCACTTATTGAGAGCATAATGCTAGGAAAACTTTAAATGATTAGTTCCGAAAATGTCGTTATGTTAATGCTGGCCACACTACTTATATTGATAAAGACAGTTGGATTACCGTTTATTAATTATACCATGTATTTGGAGCCCAACTCGACTTTAATTAATGTTAATCTACCGATTATACCAATACCGGGAACATTAGAGGTCATTAATGATAGTGATAACTCATTGATTCCCTCCAGTCTCTATAATAATGGGACTCTCGTTATATTTGCATTCGGTGGTGGATATGTTTCAATAATTTATGATGCTAATTATACATATAACCAAGAAACATTTACATATAATCTAAATATCTCAAGCCCAATTAAATTTGGATTAATGTTTCCTCCCAATATAGTAATGCTAAATCTGCCAAACAATATAATTAGCTATACGCGCATAAATAATTCAGTTGAAGTAACAATACCTCCAGGTCGATACTCTCTTCAATATATATACATTCCAGCTCAGCAAACCAGCGCAACAAGCACAACTTCCACTTCGATAACATCAACATCGACAACATCAACAAGTTCAGCCACTCTTCCACCGCCAACTATCACCACATCAAGCTCAACTAGTACAACCACGATTTCTACTAGCTCAACGAGTACCACAGTTGAATCAATTAATCAAACCACTACATCTAAACCCCAATCAACTACGCCCCCCCATAGCGCTGCCTTATTCTCAACGTCTGTAATTATAGCTATAATAATACTGGTAATTCTTGCATCAATAGCCTCCATAATAATGATGAAACGAAGAACGGGGATGCTCATATCGGCTTCATTGGATGATGTTGATGAAGCAATTATAAATGCATTGAAAGAGAACGGAGGCACCTTATATCAATCACAATTACAGCAATTAACTAACATACCTAAAACAACATTATGGAGACACGTACAGAGATTACAGGATAGGGGCCTAGTTAAAATCGATAAGGTAAATGGACAAAATAGAATAACATTAATGAAATAGAAATCCTTTGAAATACCAATACTAATCGGAAGCCATATAGAATGCCGGCATTTGTCGCTATAGAAGACTTTCCTCCTTTGACCTCCTCTCCGTCCTGAGGGATTTCCCAAGGTCTTGAGGGTTATGCCCCATTCATGGGCGCTACTTCCACTTCTCTCCTGGCACTGCGGGAATCAGCCCCTCACCCATAAAAAATCACGAAACAACACTCAAGCGCACAAAAACTTACCTCGCGCCTAGAAGGAGCGAGATTTATCATTTATCAGCCTCTCTAGGGGATTTGCATTATCCACGTAATATCGTTCCATAATTCAGCCAATTAAATTAAAGATCAGTTTCACTAGAATTTCACAAAGGGCAATGGCGCAATCCTAATAAGACTAATATTGAGTTATCATGCATGGATAACAAGTTAATGATAGCAGCGATGATTGCAGCGGCACTAGCTATTGCGTTGACTCTACATGCATCCACGAATTCGAGCTCTATATATATCTCGGAATCACTTAATGGTTCCAGCAACTTCTCGTGTATTACTGCTCTAGTTAACATAAACATAAGCAAGATCTTTTACGATAAAATATTATCACTGGCTTCTAGCAATAACATTAACCAAACAGAATTAGCTAGTGCGGTTAACTTAACAAAATTAGCCGAAGTTAGCCTAAACGAGTCTAAATGTATTGATGCGGTTAAGTATAGCTCGATCGCTATCCATTATGAAGAGGCCGTATTTAGATCAATTATATTGAGCAACTCTGGATTGAAGAGTAAACTCGTTTGTGCTGTTTCTAGTGGAAGAATCCATGCATACTTGGGTTATTCTTATATTATCGGATTAACCCTTCATAACTCATCACTTATATCGATGTCTAATTCCTTAAACCTTGAACTAGTTCTCAATCCTTGTAATTATACATTAATTAATGAGTCAACTAAAGTCTATAATGAGGCGCAAAAAGTTGCAAGTAGTAAGTATAATTCATCAATTAATGCATTAACCATGAGATTAATCAATATATATTTGCATAACTCATCATATGATGCAATTAATGCGATTCGCATTCTAATTCGTACTAAATATGCATCGACTGTGATCAATGCAGTGAATGGGACTCTTTATGCCTATCTAAATCAATTGAATAATACTTTATCATCATATCTAAGCGAGGGCAATATAACTGGTATTGCATCTATGGATTCGGAACTAAGGCCAGTAATCAATGTAATGATTCAATTAAATGAATCAGAAATTAGTTTACCTAGTGCTAAACCAATGCTTAATTACCTAAATCAAAGCATTAATTATGCAATTATGATAAAAAGTAATACAAATAAGTCTCAACTAGTATCTATTGAGAATGAATTACGATCGATTATAAACTCTTATAAACATCAGGATTTAAATGAAATAATCACCAACTTAACATCTCAATTGGACTTGGCTAATGATTATTTCATAAACGATACAATGGCACTTAGTGCCATTAAAAATAGAATAGTTGCGTCTCCAAGCATAATTGGAATACCCATGCCTAATCCAATCGCCAAGAAATTATCTCACTTGTATAACTTAACTATAAGCAATTTAACACTTGCAAATAATTATCTAAATCAATGCAGATACTCAATTCGAGGCATTACAATTATTAAGGCAGGCCTAGTTAAATATAATTCATCCCTAATATTATTCTCATATTATGTATGGACAGCTAGAATTTATTGCCCACTGAGTATCAAGCTACTTATTAATGCTAGGAATATGATGAACTACATCACATATGCACTTAACTCCAGCAATTCATCATTAAAGCCGCTAATCAACACCACCAATATTATGCCTAATCCATAATGTATTAAACCGAGTTGAGGTAAATTTTAAAAAGGCATAGAATAAGGAGTACCATGGCTAAGAGAGGAGGCCCAAAGACAGTTGGAGTATCATACAGATACCACATTACTCCAGGAGTATTCGCTAATAGCCTGGTTGCTGTAGTAGATAATAGCGGCGCCAAGATAGCAAGGGTGATAAGCGTTATAGGAAATAGATCTCATGGAGTTCATAGGAAGATCCATAACGCCGGCGTGGGCGATATGATTGTTGTCAGCGTAGTGGAGGGAAAGCCTGAGGTAAGGAAACAAAAGCTAAGGGCAATAGTGGTTAGGCAAAGGAGACCATTTAGACGACACGATGGTACATGGGTAGCCTTTGATGATAATGCGGTAGTGATAGTGAGCGAGGAAGGTCAACCAAAGGGTACTGAGATACATGGACCAATAGCAATGGAGGCTGCGCAACGCTGGCCTCAGATAGCATCGCTGGCGGCCCTCGTGATTTAAGTACTAGCTCCCTCGATGGGGACTTCCTCCCTTAAACTCCGTTAGATTAAAAATGGAGTGATGACAGAACACGAGCTGACTTGTGACTGATGGATTTGAACGCTGATGGAGGAACCATGACCCTCACCCTTTAATTGCAGGGGGCAACCTTTTCTCAATTTAAATGATTATTGACATTACTACTGCTTCAATATTTAAATATTAAGGAATGATTTACTTTCGTGATGAGCACCAGACCTCTGAATAGTGAAGATTGGTATTACGGCTGATTAATGATAATGAACTTATTAGTAATAGAAAATAGATTGTGGAGCGGCCTTTCCTGCCGTGAGGAGATAACAATTTGAAAATTCTTATTTATGATGTGTAATTATTTTGGTCTTGGGTGATGAGTGGATTCATACTCCTGGGGCTTAGAGGGATTCTTGTGATTAGTCCCACAATTCATATGCCGTGTAGGTGAGGACCCAGGAAGTAAGCAGGAAAACCCCGCAGTAAAGCCGGGAAGCTCCACAAAGGCTGGATAATCACTCAATTCTTTTGTATTCATTTATTTTTATTATTGATAATTCATCGTTCAACGAATTAATTAATCTTATTCCTGAATCCATGTCTAGATTAGCATAGAGAATTGCATCATAGTTATTTAGTTCAAGTCTATATTGAACTCCCTTATAATAATGCTTCATGAAGTACTCTATGACTGCTAGATCGCTAAGTAATTCTTTATTTTGGCTACCGAAGAAGAATCCATGTCTAATCAATAATCTATACTTTAGCGTTAATTCCTTAGCTCTAGCACTTAATCCAGCTAATCTGCCAAGCATTAAGTAGCCAATCATTAAACCAAACACGATTTCTATAATTGCAATTATAATAATCGAGGCTGGACTATCGCCTATTAACTCAAGCAAACCAATTGCCGCTATTATCAGTAGGATTACACCAAAAATTGATGCAGCCAAATCCTTTGAATCCATAATTATGATTTACAAAATTATATTATTAAATTTTTATAATTACTATTTACTTTTGCGAAAAGCAACTTATTTTCTACTATCCTGGGGACAAGATAACTCTACTAAACAATGCAGAATACTTTGAATTAACGTTATCGTGGAAGCATGCTTCTAATTATTGGTGATTCATAAATCGCCTTACAAACGCCTCTAAGAGGACAATCCCCACAATCCCTCTGAGGCGGCGTGGTTGATGACAATATACTCTTTACTTGCTTGACTTGCCTTATCGCATTGCTTATTCGTTCTGGACTGGCATTAACTTGGGCTCTAGAATTCATGTATATTATTTCTGCATCGTTTACCCTTTCATTGAGTAATCCAATATATGTCAATACTTGAATCTCATGCGTAGAGTGTGGCTTTCCCGTTTTTAACTCAAGTATGTCTATGGTATCATCATCATTATACACCACTATATCCGGTTTACCCACCACATCATCATCCTCTATCTTCATTTCGGAAATTACTGTTTTTCCAAGGGTTGATTTCAAATAGTCCTGGTACTGCCTATGCGCAACTTCTCCGAATGCTATTCTACGAATCCAATCCAGCCTAGTTATCATTATTCCATATCTATGCTCAATCCACGCCTTGTAGGGACAAAAATCATACGAAGAAACCATGCTTGGAGACGCATTAATGCTCTGACGCGGAATTACAACTATATCATCGCTAAAGAATAAAATTATCGATTTCACATAATCATCAAAGACCTCCTTAATAGATGCATCACTAACCCTCACCACATCCCTAAGCAGTGGATACACAAGGAATAAAATTACAATGAAATATAAATATTACATTCACATCAATGAACCACCTCGCCCTTGCTGGCGCGAGAGGCATCCCCCGCCTCGCGGTGGGAATTCCCTGCCTCCTTCAGGAAACTCTATCAGAGCTCACCCCAGGCCTTCTGGGCAGTCCCAACCCCGCACGAATGATATTTAGGGAAGCATCATAGTCACAATCCAAGGACGGGGGAGGGGGTGGTTTATTTCCCTATCCCAATGCTCGAATTATATTTATATTTCTACAAAATATAAGGTATACTATGAAGGCTTTGGTTTTTCATGGTCGTGGTAGCAGTCCAGAAAAAATAAACTGGTTAATTAGACCATTAAAGGAAGCTGGATTAGAGGTAATTGCTCCGCCTATAATGGAGGTTGAGGATGGATTGGAAATTGGTTCCAAAATAATAAAATCAGAACGGGATTCGGTCATAACGGCCGGCCACTCAATGGGGGGAACCGTTGCCTTGCTGCTTGCCACTAGGTTTCCTAGTCATGTTAAGTGCTCCATAGTGGTATCAGCTCCAGTTGATAGATTGCTTCAGCTGAAGTACTTAGAGGAGGGGGCTGAGGGAACGCTGCGTCGATCTATATATGAGGAGCTACGCAGAAAATATCCACGAGATGAGTACTTCATAGAAACATCTCCAATAAACTACATTAATGAATCAACACCGCCAATACTATATATATGGGGTACCGCGGATGACGTGGTTCCCCGTAATCAATTAACAGCATTAGAGTCGAGAGCCGCCAAGCTAGTTAAGGTAATAGTCAATGGAATGACACATACGCCTCGCTCACAGCATTTAAATGAGATAAATAATGCAGTAAGACAATTCCTCTCAAGTAATTGCCTTTAAAAGTTCCTAATGGCTACTGTAGATATAAAATTCTTTAATTACTCTGTTGGGCCATAAAGGAATGGACTTGCTACTTTGATGGATAAACTCTTTTTATTGGTTATTTTTCTTAATCATTGGGAACGGTATTACTTCCTTTATTGAACTATTATCGGTTAGTATCATTATTAATCTATCTATGCCTAACCCTAACCCGCCCGTAGGTGGCATGCCGTAACTCATTGCCGTAATGAAGTCAAAATCGTAGGGATGCGCTTCTTCATCGCCTTTCTGGAATCTTCGCTGCTCTTCCTCAAATAACTTATGTTGAAGGACTGGATCATTAAGTTCAGTATATGCGTTGGCCAATTCCATGCCTGCTATGTAAAGCTCAAATCTTTCTATGAGGCCTGGCTTTGAGCGATGAGGCTTACAGAGAGGTGTAGTCTCCAGAGGGTAATCTATCACGAATGTCGGTTGAATTAGGTTGGGAGTCACTAATTTATCGAATAATTTCTCTATCATTAATCCCCTAATGTATTCTCCTCCCCTGGGTACTAGACCATGCTTATCCATTAAGTTCTTTAATTCTTGATCGCTCATATCATCAACTCTTGCCCCAAGGGCCTCGCTGAGAGCGTCATTCATAGTTACTCGCCTAAATGGTGGTTCCAACGATATTTCCATTGATTGATACTTTACACGGGTTGAATTGAGAACTTTTGCCGATACATAACTAATCATGTCTTCCGTTAACTTCATCAAGTCATTATAGTCAGCATAAGCCCAATAAAGTTCCATTAATGTATACTCAGGGTTATGAGTCACATCGATATCTTCATTTCTAAACACCTTGCCTATCTCGAATACCTTATTGAATCCACCTATTATGAACCTCTTCAAGTAAAGCTCTAGGCTAATTCTAAGGTACCAATCCTCATCTAATGCATTCACATGTGTCTTAAACGGCTTCGCCAATGCACCGCCGTAAACTGGTTGAATAACCGGGGTCTCAACTTCCATGAATCCCTTGGAATAAAGGAACTCCCTTAGATCTTGTGTGGCCCTGAATCTTATGTACATAGATCTACGGGCCGATGCATTGTATAGGAAATCCAAGTACCTATGGGAATATCGCCATTCCGTTGTATAACTAGACCAATCAGGTGGATCCAAAAGAGCCTTAGCTAGTAACTTATAATCAAGAACCAGCAAAGTGAGCTCGCCCTTCATTGTGTAGAATAAATTACCCTTAACTCCAATTATGTCGCCTCTATCTATGTACTTAAGGAATAAGTCATACTTATCGCCTAATTCATTGATCCTCAGATATAATTGAAGTCTTTCCCCCTCATCAAATATATCAACAAATGTCGCCTTGCCATGTGGTCTAATATTGGCTATTCTACCGGCTGTGCTAATGTTTGATGCTATCGTCGTTATTTCCCTTGTAGGTCCATTAAATGGGTGGGCAGCCCCTAGTTCCCGCACCTCATGTATAGTGTGAGTTATTTCGTACTTATGTGGATATGGATCTATACCCATATCCCTAAGCAACTTAAGTGTCTGAAGCCTTTCCTGGTTCCATTGTGGAGCGGACACTGCTCAGCAATGAATATCAGCATTTAAAGATTTAGGCAGGTTCAACGATAGTTAATCCGGGAAAGGTAAATTTCATAATATTTTCATCTAAGGCCTCAAAGCCGCAATGGTGGAGGCGAATCATCCAAGACCGATTAGTTTAATAATTATTCAGTAGCTATGAATTATATGGAGTTAGTGAGCCAAGCATTTAAGTCTGGTGATTTAATACCAATTAGATATACTTGTGACGGTGAGGATATATCCATACCATTAACATGGAGTAAACCCAGGGCTCAACCGAAATCATTTGCGGTAATAATGGATGACCCGGATGCGCCAATGGGAGTCTTCACTCACTGGATTCTATACAATATTCCTCCCACCTTAACATCATTGCCGGAAGGAATACCAAAGCAGAAGGAGGTTCCCCAAGGTCTTCAGGGCATTAATGATTTTGGAGAGATTGGTTATGGTGGACCCTGCCCTCCAAGAACTCACCAACCTCATAGGTACTTCATCAGACTTTATGCGCTTGATGCTGTCCTTGACATTAAGGGAGGCGCTAGGATAAATGATGTGAAAAATGCCATGAATGATCACATTATCGAAACCGCGGAGCTAATGGGTAGGTATGGCAGGAAAAAATAAGGGAATTTATGGTCTCATAATTCGACTAGTTAACAAATCAAGAGTGCTTCACTACGAGCTAGAACCAGGTAGCTATGTGTACATAGGTCGTGCCATGAATGGACTAGAAAATAGGCTGAGCAGATATATGAGACCCATTCATAAACCGCATTGGCACATAGATTACCTATTAATGATTGCCAGACCCATGGCTATAGTGACTGCATTAACTGAGGATCCTCATATGGAACATGAAGCTGCATGTATCTTGGCATCTACTAACAAATACGTGCCTGGATTTGGTTCTACGGATGATGATTGTCCCTCTCATTTATTCATGGGTGGAGCCGATGATGTAGTAAATGTATTCGCTAGCCTTGGCTTGAGGCCTAATGTGGATTATTTGAACTGATTTCGATTGATGAAAAGAGAAACTTATTGTCGCTTACCTTGCGAACATCCACGGCGAATGACTTACCGAGTGAGTAGTTCAATATGCCATTTATGAAGCCCAATAAGAATTGCGAGTTAGCGTCTGAATCAAATGGATCAGTAACTTGTATTCTGGAGTAATCAGGTGTTGCATTATAATCGTTAAAGTAGCCCATGGCATTAGCCATATCCATTATCAAGGAGATAACATAGTGACCCCCATTAATTAACGACGCATCGCTTAGGATTGACGCTGCATAATCAAACCCGAACCTGAATAGGGAGTATCTTGAGTATAAATCATTGATCCTCCTCGTAAATGATGCAATTAAATTCTTCTTAATTAACGTTATTATGTCCATATCCATTAATGGAACTGGTCTAATTAATTCCACTTCTGGTAACTTCATTGCTTCATTTAATGACTCATCGCCGACTCTTCCCTCCATCTCTATGAGCGCCACGCTTCCTCTCCGTATTATTTGAAGAAGCACAGAGTCTCTTGACATTATATTCACTAGATTAATTAAGTTCGCCTTAGGCAGATGTAGCTTGACCAGTAACCAGACCATGTATTACGTCCACAGGAAATAAATAATAAACTAACGTCTATTTTTCCCCATTGATTACTCCATAAATGCTTCTGGCCCTTTTGAGGTTTTATAGTAAATGTATTTAAATGCATATCAATCAGCAACCCCATGTTTAATCCCCCTCATTGGCTAGAGGAATTAAGTGGGGAAAGCAAGGCTCTTGAGAAGGCTATTCACGGTGATAAATTATCGATAAATGAAATAGTTGATCTAATTCAATCACCATTTCACGCGTTGGCGGCTGCTGCTGATTACTTTGCTCGATTAATTAAAGGGAATAAGGGAAGCTTTATTAGGAATATTTATTTGACATATACGAATATATGCGTAACTAATTGTACATTTTGCGCCTTCTATGCAAGGCCAGGAAGCGAGCGAGGCTATGTGTTGGAGCCGCGGCGACTAGCTTTAATGGTGGAGAAGGCTTGGAGGGAAATGGGTATTAAGGAGGTTCACATGGTTGGAGGCAACAATCCCAATCTTGAATTTAGCTATTATGAGGAGTTGATAAAAAGCATTAAGCAGGCCGCACCCAATATAAGCCTAAAGGCATTTACCGCCGAGGAAATATGGTTCATTTCAAAAGTGACAGGCAATAGCGTGAGGGAGGTGCTGGAGAGATTTAAAGAATTAGGGCTGAATGCCATGCCGGGCGGCGGAACCGAGATACTGGATATCGATATACAGAAACGCATAGCGCCCCTAAAGGCTAGTCCAGAGGATTATTTATCTGTCCAAGAAGAAGCACATAGGTTAGGCATAAAAACAAATTCCATAATGATGTATGGACACATAGAGGAGCCCATACATGTAGCTAAGCATATAGCTAAGTTAATTGAGCTTCAGAAGCGGGCTCCGGGTCTAGTGTCATTCATACCGGTCAGGTTTAATCCAGGCAATACGCCGCTGGGAAAGATGATTAATGGAAAGGCTAGGCTAGATGGTCAATACGATTTAAGAATAATAGCTGCTTCTCGTCTAGCCATGCTTGGACTAGTCGATAACATAGTTGCGTATTGGGTATCGATGGGCGATAAATTAGCACAAGCAGCACTGGCTCACGGCGCGAATGATCTAGGCGGGACATTCTATAATGAGGCCGTCATATCCGCAGCAAGTGGTAAGGAGGCTGCAGGCAAGAGAGCCGGGGAATTAATCTATATGCTTAGAAGCGCTGGTTGGGATCCCTACGAGCGAGATACAATTTACGAGCAATACACGCCCATTGGCGATGCATTGTGGTAATATATGTGGTGCCTCCATATAGATACGCCGCTCCCCTCATAAGGAGTCTTCGCGATGCTGGGATAAATATACTCACTGCGCTGCCGCCTGTCGCTTACTCCATGATACAGAGGGGAGAGGCGGATGCCGGATTAGTGCCTATACGCATGTTAATAGCTGGGGAATTAATGCCTGTGCCGGGTCCTATGGTGCATAGCGATGATGAAACTATGAGCGTATTAGTGGTATCTAATGAAGCGCTTGATTTAAATGGATGCAGATCAATAGTGGCTTCACCGGAGAGCCGATCAGCGATTACATATTTATTAATTGCAATGAGGAAGCTAGGCTTTGAAACTAAGCTTATGGTAGGTCCAAGCCAGCGCGCAGTTGACCTCCTATCAATTGCACCATGCGCGTTAGTTTTGGGTGATGAAGCCTTAAAGGCCCGTCGCTTCTTTAACATAGTTATAGACGTGGGTAAACTGGTCAAGAATAGTCTTGGCATAAGCCCAGTATATGCCGCAACTGGTGCATTACCAAGCAAAGTCGAAAGCATTCATCTGGATCATATTGAACCTAGATTTGATGTGCATGATGCAATTGAGACATCCAGGATAACGGGCTTAAGCATCGAGGAGTCCAGGAAGTATCATGAATCAATAATCAAGTTAAACTATGATAAGGAACGATTAAGCATTGCCATGAATTTGCTAAATAATGGACTTGCGCTCTACGGGGATCGATTGGATGCTTGGGCATAATTAATACTGAAAGGTGCTGGTCTCATCCATAATTGAGTTATTTTTAAATGGGGATAGTTTAGCCTGATTAGTATGGCTAGGTTAATTATCGCTCATACGCCGGATCCCGATGATGCTTACATGTTTTATGGATTGATCAGTGGCGCTATTTCTGTACCTGGGTTTAATGAGGTAGAGCAAATAGTTGAGGATATAGAGACCCTAAATAAGAAAGTGATAGGGGGCTGGAACGTTGATGTGACCGCTTTGAGTGCTCATGCGTACGCATATGTCATGGATAGATACTACTTATTGAGGACCGGCGTAAGCATGGGGGAGGGGTATGGACCTATGGTGGTTGCCAAGAGGAGAATGCAATTGAGTGGAATAACCATAGCCGTTCCAGGGGAATACACCACGGCTAGGCTACTACTTAAACTAGCTACTGGAGGCAATTACTCCGAGGTTTTCGTGAGGTTTGATAGGATAATTGATATGGTGCTAAATGAGGAGGTAGATGCCGGCTTATTAATTCACGACGCGCAATTAACCTATGGCGATATGGGTTTATTAAATATATTTGATTTATGGCAATGGTGGAAGAGCGTATCTAATGGCCTTCCAATGCCTCTAGGCGTGGATGTAGTTAATAAGAGGCTTGGAAAGGAAGCAGCAATAAATATAAGGAAGGCCATCCAGGAAAGCATCAAATATGCATGGAATCATGATGAGGAAGCAATTAATTATGCAGCCAAGTTCTCTAGAACTGGAAAAAGAATAGGGGAATTCGTTAAGATGTATGTGAATCAAAGGACCTTCGACATGGGCGATGATGGGATCAAGGCACATGAATTGCTTTATAGACTTGCCAATAATAATGGCTTGCCGGGAGGCACAATAGAGGTCATTTAAGTTACTTTCATAGCAAAAAAATGAGTAATATCCTGCATTTGTGGTGGTCTTATCGGCAATCTTAAGTGGTTCACTGCTTGGAATTGCTGCAGGTTACTTCGGCGGTTGGTGGGATGAGGTATTGATGAGGGCCACTGATGCTTTCTTGTTAGTGCCTGCCATAGTGCTTGCAATAGTAGTGGCGGTGCTGCTTCATGCAAGCTTTATAGGAATGATATATGCATTCATCATAATCTGGTGGCCAATATATGCTAGGTTATTTAGAGCCGAGACCCTTCGAGTTAAGTCAATGGATTTCATAGCGGCGGCTCAATTATATAGGGTATCCCCATTGAAATTATTCACGAAGTACCTTTTCATAAATACAATTGATCCAATAATAGCGTATGCAATGCTTGATTTCGGGAACGTTATATTAACGGCCTCCATACTCAACTTCATAGGAGTGGGTCTTCAGCCAGGTACTCCTATATTAGGCGAAATGGCTTCTGATGGTGTTTCCTATGGTTTTCCAAGATACTGGTGGTGGGCTATATACCCTAGTTTAGCTGTATTAGTGATAGCGCTAGGCTTTGTTTTGCTTGGAGATAGATTACAGGACATAATAGGTGGGAGAGGCGCATATTAGAGGGTGATGATATGCTTCTGAAGATCCGTGACCTTAATGTTGGGTATAAAACAATCTTTGGTAAACTAAATGTACTTAGCGATATTAGTCTCGATATTGATAGAAACGAGATAGTTGGCATAGTTGGAGAGAGCGGAAGCGGAAAAACAACCTTAGGCAAATTATTAGTTACCCTAGAAACCCCCGACAGTGGCAAGTTTTACTTTATGGGTAAGGAGGTAAATAATTCGACGTTGAATTTCGTTAGAAATAATGTTGCAATGGTTTTTCAGAATCCCTATAGTTCCCTTAATCCAAGGCTCAGTGTAAGGGAAATAATCTCCGAACCATTGGGTCATATAAATGATAAGAAAGTTGCTGAAGCCATGGAACTAGTTGGGTTAAATTATAGAGAACACGCACGTAAGAGGCCGCGAGAATTATCTGGCGGCCAAGTGCAGAGAGTTGCCGTTGCCCGTGCGATTGTTAAGAATGCGAAATTCATTGTCCTAGATGAACCGACTTCTGCATTAGATGCGTCGCTCCAAGCTCAAGTGCTTAATTTATTGCTTGATCTAAAGAGTAAATTGGGACTCACCTATCTATTCATAACCCACAACATGGCTGTGGCTTATTATGTAGCGGATAGGGTTGCCATAATGTATGCGGGAAAGATAGTTGAGTATGGGGAAAAGGAGAGCGTGTTCAGGAAACCCGCCCATCCATATACGCAGTCATTAATGACATCAATACCTAAGATGAGCGAGAAGGACCTAAAGCCGCCCTCTGGCGAGGTGCCTAGTCTGATTAATCCACCGCCGGGTTGTCGATTTAATCCAAGATGCCCATTTGCCATGGATATATGCTCCAAGAAGGAACCGCCTCTAATAGATTATGAAGGGCGGAAAGTGGCTTGCTGGCTCTATAATAAGTAGGTACTCATGGTTGGGTGCTTGGTCTTTTTATTCTCATTATAATTATAGCTAGTATAATGAAAATAACTGCAATTATTATATATATATCGCCTATTTTTAAAATACTGCTAACTACACTCCATTTTTGACCTAAATAGTATCCCATCGCAGTTAAGCTGGTGACCCATATGATGGATCCAATGAATGTATAGATCATGAATTCCTTAATATTCATATCGGCTATCCCAGCAGGTATTGAGATTATTGATCTAAGGCCAGGTATGAATCTGGCTAGTAATATTGATACTTTGCCCCTAGTGTTAAACCAATGCTCAGCCCTTGCTAAGTCCTGCTCCCTAATCCCCAAGTACTTACCGATCCTAAGTATAAGTGGTCGTCCAGCTAATCGACCGATCCAATAATCAATGATTGAGCCAAGCATTGATGCGGCTGTAGATACTAATATTACTAGGGCCAGATTCATGTAGCCCAGGAATGATAAGTATCCCTCATAGGGTAGTATCAATTCGCTTGGCACTGGAAGCGAAGCTGATTCCATGGTCATTAGTATGAATGCGCCAAAATAACTTGTTTTTTCAAGCACATATAATGGTCCATCAAAGATGGCTAGTTTGGTCATCGATATCATATAATTAATGAATTGAATAATTACTAAGTTAATTTTATCCAGTGCTGGGTCAATAAGCGGTATTTCAGTAATATCTAGAACTATAAGCATAATTATGACTAGAGATGCCATGCCAAGCCCAAACCTGAACCGGTTCATTAATTGAATTGAGCAAGTTGGTTTAAAAACGTTGTCTCCTTACCTAGAATCACTTACTGAGAGCAATTTACTTCACATATAAGATGCAGGTTTGTGATTCTAGTCCAGCCGCATTCAGCAATGATAGTGCACCGCTGCCTGGCGCAATCACTATTACTGCCAAGTTTTTCGATTCCTCTCCTAGTGTAGAATGAATCGTTAATGTCTTTATGTAGGCATTTATGGAGCTAGTTATCGTGATTGAGTTGCTTACCGTGCTGGTTGGGAGTACTGTGGCTAGGCTCCATGAATTATTGCCGATGTTGAGGATGGTGTTGAATGCTATTAATGGTCCTGCGTGGTTTGGAATTATCAGCAAAACATAGACTTGTGGAGACTGCGTTTGTTCCCAATTAAGCATTTGGTTACGCGTTGCTTGATTAATGCTGCCGTTTCCAATGAGGGTCGCGTTGTTTGTTTGTGGTATTAGGGTTAAGTTGCATGATACGCCATTGGTGAGATTACCATATAGGGCCATATATGTTGATGCGATTTTATACTGGTACTTAATTTGGCTATAGCTTGAGTTGAGCGAGTTAAGCGTATTGTTGAGTTGACTTATTCTCTGGCTAAGCAATGAATTGTTTAATTTAAGGGCTGAATTAGCGCTTATTAGGTTGCCTAATTCCGTGGTGAGCGATTCATTCCTATTGGTTAGCAGGGATACTGTTTCCTTATAGGAATTAACTTCTTGAGCCAATACGGTATTATTATTAAGCGATTGCGTTAAATTAGCTTTACAGTAATTCAATTGGGTAGTCTCTAGCATTAATTTATTCACTAGGTTAAGGTAAGTTTTATTAAATCCAGTATACGCATTGCTTAGTGTATTTAATGATGTCGATACTTGAGTATAGCTTGAGTAGAGCGATGCGTAAGCCGATTCAAGCTTGGAATACTCATAGCTTAATTGGTTATATGCTATCTGTGTCTCTGCGTATAAATTGATGTATAATACTATCATTGCAGCCAATGCTATTACCAGAGCAATCAGGAGAACACGCTCCGTATCCACTTAATTATTGGGAAAACAGGTTTATTAAACCTAGTGATTCAGCATAATAAATAGATGAATCTTAATATAAATAATTTATATATCAATGAAACACCATGCGAGCTGCCGCCCATGTGTGAGCCGGCTCCGCCTCATACATAAAACACAACATTACTCACACCATTGGGAGCACTCATTATTGGATCCCATTTGTTCAATCATTTTGCTCACCTTTTTAAATCCAAATCACTATATAATTATGTGGAAATAAAAGAGGAAATCTTGAGACTAATTAAGAATGATGAGGAGTTTAGAAATGAGCTAATGAATACTTTAGGAATAAACAATATATCAACTACTTTGAAAGACATTGGCGATTCCATTAAAGAACTTACTGCAAGAATAAGCTCCCTGACAGAGCTTCAGGAACTACTCGGTAAAAGCATCGCCTCATTAGCAGAAGCACAAAAGAGAACGGAGGAGAACATAGCAAAACTAACCGAAAGAATAGATCAACTGGCCAGAAAGACAGAGGAAAGACTAAATAAACTAACAGAAAGAATGGATCAACTAGCAGAAGCACAAAGAAAGACAGAGGAAAGACTAAATGAATTAGCCGAGGCTCAAAAGAAGACAGAGGAAAGACTAAATAAACTAACAGAAAGAATGGATCAACTAGCAGAAGCACAAAGAAAGACAGAGGATAAGATAGCAAAACTAACCGATGCAGTCATGGATTTGAGAAAAGGAATGGATCAACTTAAGAGGTCTATTGATAGCATTGGAAAGCGTTGGGGAGCTGATTATGAGGAATTAATAAGAGAATTCTTCAAGGAAATTCTGGATCAATTAGGTATAGATATAAAGTACTTAAATAGATTCACATACAAGGATGATGAGGGCATATTCGGATTCAAGGGGGTTCTTTATGAGGTTGACATAGTGGCGAAGAATGGTAAGGTATACTTAATCGAGGTTAAGTCTTTTGCAGATTCAGATGATGTAGAGTGGTTTAGAGTAAAGATTGATGTAGTCTCTAGAGCACTAAATCTTAAGGATCCAGTTAAGATGATGCTTGCAGTTAGCGCAACTAAGGAAGCAATAGATGATGCGCAAGCCACCGGCATAAAATTGATATATGGAGACATATTTGAGGTCAAGAGAAGAGGCAACGAGGAAAATAAGAAAAATGAAAAAGTTGAACAAAATCAAAAAACCTAATCCTTTAAGGAATTGATGAGTTAAAGAAGCATTATGCATCGCGGGAAAGCTCTATTTAAGTGTAAAGGAAGCAAATCCAGGGGGCCTTACTTTTATATTTCTTCAATGTCTATATCAGAATCGTCATTATTATCGGTATACTTATTAATGATTGGGGGGATTGATATTCTATTCCTATATAATTGAATTAGTGCAAAGGTCATGATTGCTAATCCACCGTTATAAAATGCTATTCCCATGCCTACGGATTTATCCATTACGATGCTAGGAGCAGTTACGGGTATAACTAGACTAGAATATTCATTCAAAATGATGATATCTATGTATAACATTGCCATTATAGTTAAGGCCGTCGCAATAAAAACAATGATCTTCTTATTACCTCTTTCTAGAATATCTTTCTCCCTTAATATCGATAAATATATTATAAAGGTAATTATCTCCATCAATATCAGAAATAATATTGTTGGTACCATAAATATAATGCCTAAATTTGATGACCCCGTAACTAGCACTTGCAGCAACACGTAATCAACACCGAAAAGCATCGATATGGTCACCACAATCATAACTAGTGCAATCAAATGAAGTACTTGCCACGTGGAAGAGCCCCTATTTAAACCCATTGGATAAATTACTATTTCATATTTATAAATATATCAGTTAAAATAAACGATAACTATAAAAATGAATATATAAAATCGAGATCATTCTATCCAGCCCTATAGTTAAATTTTAATTTAGCTAAAAACATTTATGCCCATGTATGGATACGCCGGCATCATTCTGCACGTAAGACTTGGCCATAGTCATATAAAGACTAATCTTGATGAATCTATTGCTAAATCTGTAATAGGTGGCCGTGGGCTTGGATTAAGACTAATCTTGGAAATGGGGATCCCAAGTTCTATTAATCCGTTTGATAAATCATCCCCCTTAATAATAGCCACCGGACCCCTTGGGGGTACCAGATTACCTTTAGCAACAAGAGCTGCAGCCATATTTAAATCCCCCCTCACGAATAGATGGAGCTACTCAACGGTTGGTGGGACCCTCGGAGCATATATGAAATATTCAGGAATCGATGCATTAATCATCACCGGATCATCCAATAAACCTATTTACTTAGTAGTAAGCGAGGCAGGAGTTGAGGCCCGTGATGCGGGATGGATGTGGGGCATGGACTCCGTCCAAGCAGAGGAATTAATTAGGAAGGAACTAGGGGACTCAAGCATATTAGCCATTGGTCCAGCAGGTGAGAATGGGGTGCCTTATGCTACTATAAATCACGAGAAATGGAGGCAATTCGGGCGAACAGGGGCGGGAGCAGTAATGGGCAGCAAAATGATAAAGGCCATAGCATTCCTTCCCACTAATAAAGATATTGACATTGCGGATCCATCCCTATATTATGAGTTAGTCAAGCAACTGGGCAAAGCCGCATTAAGTAACCCAGGAGCTACAGCATATAGAAGCGGAGGAACTGTTAGGTTAATTGATATTGGAAATTCAATGGGCTTCTTCCCAAGCCTATATTGGACCAAGGTAGAGTTACCTGGGTGGAGAAACATATCATGGGAAGACACATTAAGGGCCAGTTTCTTATTAAAGAATGGAGCTTGCCTTTACTGCCCCATTGCCTGCCATAAAATAGTCAAATCAAGCAATGGCTCATATGATCTAGAATATGAGACTGTCATGGCTCTCGGTGGATTAACAGGCATAAATGATCCCTTGAAAATCATTGACCTAGCGGAATTATCGGATAGGTTAGGCCTTGATACTGTTACCCTAGGCAATTCAATAGCATTCCTAATATACTTAGGTCAAAGGGGAATCATAGATGATGCGCCTAAATGGGGTGATTATGAGAAAATCCGTGGGCTCATAATTAATACGGCATATAGGCAGGGCATCGGTAATTTAATTGCCCTAGGTGTTAGAGGAATCGCGGAAAAATTGGGAGCCCAGGATCTAGCCATTCATGTGAAGGGATTAGAGCCTGCCGGGTATGATCCTCGAACATTAATGGGAATGTCGCTAAATAATGCAGTCGCAGAAAGAGGCGCGGATCACCTCTGGTCCAGCGCGTATGCTATTGATATAAGCGGTCAGGCGGGAGGGAGGTTTTCAATTAGTGATGAAAAGATCAATTACATAGTGGATCTAGAGAACCGTAATGCGCTGTATGACTCGATGCTTTTATGCAAATTTGGGCGATCCATTTATGATTGGGACACAATTAAGACCTCGCTTAGGGCAGTCACCGGGTTTGAATATAGCTTAAATGAACTAAAATCAGTGGCGCAGCGCATAATAGTGATGCATAGATTAATGAATAGAAGCACTAGGTCCGATGATGAATTACCTAAGCGGTGGTTTGAGGAGGGGGTGGAGTATGAGGGAAAGAAGTATATAGTTCCCCGAACTGAAATGGAGACAGCCCTACAGCGTTATTATGAATTAAGGGGATATGACAAGGCGGGAAAACCAAAGAAAGAATTATTGGATCAGTTGGGAATTATTATTCCAAGCGATTTTTGATAATGATGGGTAGACCTACATCAAAGGAAATGGAATTGCGGCCAATATTCATAATACTAATTCAAACATGGTATATCTTCCATATGACTCCTTAAATTTGCCCTCCATTGTAGAGACTATGGATGCAGATACACCGGAGGTCGGTTGCCCCACAGAGAATCGCCCTATCCCTATGCCAGGTCCCCTATAAATCTGAGGAGATAATGACAGCACGTCCTCCACTGATGCTTTTGTGCATGTCCATGGATCATCAGGTAAACAAATATAATTATTGGTAATGGATAAGGCATCCTTAATTAATTCAATGGAATTCCCATCATCAATAATCGTTGCATTTGGATCAATGGTTCCACCCCACACATCCATTACTTGTTCAAAGCCTATTGAATTAACTAGCATCCTGCTTGCAGTATTCCATTCTGCAACAAGTAGCATCGCTCGCTTTGCGCCTCTATTTTTCGCTAATTCTAGAAGCTTCATTGTTATTGCCTTACCGATCCCCCTTCTTCTCTCTTGCTTTCTGACTCTTAATCCCCGTAACCAAGCCGTTCCCTGGAAAAGTAAAAGCATAGATGCAACCGCCAATATTCTTCTATTTTCAATTATTACATATACATTCCCATCCTTTATCCATGTATCTACCTCATTCGGCAAGTAGTCACCCCATGGAAATGTATCCATAGTGAATGATTTGATTTCTTCAGAATCCAATTGTGTGGCTTGCCTAAACTCCATTAGTTATGGTTAATAAAAATATTAAATAAATTTTTATGAGCTGGATCAATTCTTATACCCGTATCTTTAATATGCTTCTTGCTTCATCAATTTCCGTCTTTGGTAACTCCCTATATGTCAACCACCATGCATAACCCTTATACTCCTTTAACCTAGATGCTGCACCATCAACCGTATGAGGCGGCGGATTAATTGCATTCTCTCCAATCACTTCATTCTCAGGCCAATTCGCCGGCAATGCGACACCATACTTATCCACTACTTGTAATGCCTTTATTACTCGCAGCAATTCATTAACGCTTCTCCCTATTTCCAGCGGATAATACAGTATTAACCTGACCGTGCCCTTATCATCAACTATGAAGACCGCCCTAACAGTGCTTGTAGCTGATTCGGCATGTATCATGCCAAGCCTCTTAGCTACATTACCCATTGGATCGGCTATTACCGGAAATGGTACCTTGATTTTAAGATTATCCTCTATCCACCTGATCCACTCAACATGGGAAATCACGCTATCAACTGATAATCCTATTAGTTCCGTGTTGAGTTTCTTAAAGTCGTCATACCTCTTTGCAAAGCTTATGAACTCGGTCGTGCATACCGGCGTGAAGTCACCGGGATGGCTGAATAACATAAACCACTTCCCCTTAAAATGATCTGGGAGCTTTATTTTGCCTTGGGTGGTCTCAACATCCATTTCTGGGAACTTCTCGCCAATTAGTGGTAGTTTATATTCGGAACTCATGTATTTACTTTCAAAATATATGCTTAAATTAGTTTCGTGTATTGCCAAATTTTTTACCATATTTTCCTAATCCAAGGAATCGCTGAATCGCTTTCCTCATAATCCTTAAGGATTCCTCCAAGTCACCTATGGCAACATATTCATTATATGCGTGAGCCATAGTTAACTCGCCCGGTCCATAAACAACCACAGGCACCCCAATCGCCCTTAGGTAGCGGCCATCCGTTGCTCCCGTTAATATTAATGGAGTAGGTTGCTTACCTTCCTCAATTATTGAATCCCTAACCGAAGCAACTATTTCAGCATTAATTGAGGTATAATTAGGCTCGCTAATATCTATAACCTCAACCCCAGCCGAATTACCTAGCCTAGCCGCTAGGTAATCAATAACCTGTCTAGATGAAACTCCTGGAGGAACCCTCATATCCAGCTCAACCTCAGCAGAGTCGGGCACCATATTTATCTTAGAGCCGCCTCGAATCACGCCAGGATTAAAGGATACCGATCCTATCACGTTCCTAATATCATCAGTAATACTTAAACCAATGCTTCTAGCGGCTGCTCCATAGATTTCGGCCGAATTCTCAATCGATGCCCTTAAGTCGCTTGGCAGATTGATTCCCTTATTGAATTCATCAATTGCCTTAGAAGATTCATTAATGGCATTAATTAGCCTCAAAATTGCATTTTCGCCTAATATTGGCAAGCTACCATGTGCGGGCTTCCCCATTGTTTTTATCCGTACTTGAGCTAAACCCTTCTCAGCTATACAGAAGCGGGAAGCACCAGTTGGCTCGGCTATTATGGCCGCATCCCCCCTTAAAACACCATTGTTGACCAGCGCCTCAACGCCAGAATGACCGCCTGACTCCTCATCAACCGTGGCGGAAAAAATTATTGATGCATCATTTTCCACTTGTGGAGCCAAATCAATGAATGCCATCATTAATGCAGCTAATCCTCCTTTCATATCAGTTGCTCCTCTGCCGAAAATCTTTCCATCAATTACCTTACCAGAAAATGGAGGCACGCTCCACTTGCTAGACTCCCCTGGCGGAACTACATCCATGTGCCCATTTAATATAAGTGTTGGAGATTTATGGCCAACTTTAGCAACTATATTGGGTTTCCCCTTTTCATATTCATATACATCAACTTGATGCCCATGTTTCCCCAACCACTCCCTTATGAAGCCGGCAATATCAATCGTTAAACCCGGAGGGTTTACGCTATTTATGCGAACCAGATCAATTGTTAAACCAATTAACTCATCTTCTATATTGCCCATCAATTAACCGGTAGATAACTCTTTAATTAAAATGTTTAGCTACATACAAAACTAGGCCCTTATCGAGACTAGGTCTTATTTCCTTAGGTTAACGATAAAAATTTATATACTTAGCCATATGACGTCTCTTTCCGTCTTGATGGAGTTCCCCCGAGGAGATCTGATTACCTTTACTGAAGCCCCTCGCTCCTGCTGGCATTGTGAGAGTGATCTAAATTCTAAAAAAAATTGACCATACGCAAGCACTAAAAACTCACTCAGCCTTAAAAGGCGGAATTTGTTGATTGTTTTATTATATTCCTAATGCACGCCGTATCCTAGTTGCAGATGATAAGGGATCATCAGCTCCGGTTATTGCATTCCCTACAACCACTATATCTATATTTTTACCCGCTAGTGCCGCAGCGGTTCCCTCATTGATGCCGCCTGCTATAGTTACTTGAATACCATATTTTTCCTTTATTTGAATTGCTTTATTAACAAGATTAGCCGCCGTTAATCCCGTGCGCTTCTGTATATCTATTCCAACATGTAGACCTATGAAGTCAGGCCTTACTCCGGATGCAAGTATTTCACTTAATCTTTCATCTATATTGGTTATTCCTATGAAGTCCACTATCGATTTTATCCCATTCGATGAGGCAGACTTAATGAATTCTGTGATGGTCTCCAGAGGAGCCGCAGCCAATACGCTTGCCATATCGGCTCCAGCATCAGCAGCCATCTTGACCTCTATCGAGCCAGCATCCATAGTCTTCAAGTCGGCAAATATTGTAGCGTTCCTGCAACAAGCCCGAAGCCTGGATACAGCATACATTCCACTCGATTTTATTAAAGGGGTACCAGCCTCAAGTACATCAACCGCGTTGCTCATATATAGTGTCTTAGCCATGCGCGCAGCAGTCTCTATATCCACCAAATCAAGCGCAACTTGAAGCTTCATGCATATAGCCCCGCAGTTAGTGTATTATAAACAATACCATGATGTGAAAAGCTGTTTTCCCTAAAAAGGCCTTTGCTGGAAACAAAATAAAGAAACGCTACCAACCTCTAAATAGTATCTTAACTGGAACGCCATTTCTCATTTCGACTATTATGGTCGTGTCGCTTTGACCTATTTTTGTCTGAAGTATATCCACTATATCCTTAATTTTCCTCAACACGGCATTTCTATCAATTATTGAGTCAAGACCCTCCTTTAATATATCATACTCATCCGTAGGTCTTGGATCTATATATATCTTTAGCCCAGTTAACTCTATTGCTGTTGGGAGTACCTCCTTATTCTTTTCCAGTAATTCCTCTATTATCCTCTGTATTGCTTCGAACTTATCGACGCGACCCTTCAGCGCCTCCAAGTCTTTATTTATTGCTTCGGCCTTTCTCTGGTTATCATTTATTAATTGATCAAGATATAATAGAAAATCATGAAGGCTCTTAAAGTATAGTATATCCACATCACCAGCCTCTACCTGGGTCTGCTGATTCTCCATACTACCAATTCAACTCGGCATATTTAAAAAGGTTACCTTGAATTTACCGCACTTAGGTTATCGACTTTTCAATTAATATTGATGGGCATTAATCATGATTAACATCCTCTGATCTATTTCCAGAAAGTCATAGAGAAACGAACTACTTGCCTCCCCTGTGAGAGGGGGTTCCTTGTCTTGGATGAGGGCTTTCTTCCTTGGACTCAATAACATCATAGGGATTACGAGGATACAAACCCAGTAAATGCCTAAATGCATGATTTTAATGCATAAAAGCATTCCTATGGAGCGATCCCCCTCATGGAGGAACCTTCGCCACTTAATCCCAAAAAGTTAAATTCACCTTGGTTCCTTAAGTCAAGTATACTTATTAGATTTATGTAATTGTACATTGATTTTCAATTATTATTGGTTTTTATAAATGCATAATCATGCAGCTGCATCCCCCATAATATGCTAGTAATTCATGGATACAGGCAGGAAAGTTATCTAAAAGTTTGATCGTATTATATTTAAAAATGGGGAGAGGCACGTATACGTCATGTCTCTAAAGAAAATAGGCGAGGCACTTCATATTACTAATGATGGCAAGATAGTTGCTCGTCTAGCCGTAGTACCTCCTCTTGGTATCCAAGTGTTTGATTATGGAATGAAACGCGTTGGGTCATTATACGATATAATTGGACCGGTAAAGGCACCTTATGGATTGATAAAGACCAATCAAAATGATGCATCATTCATAATAGGTAAATCAATATATGTGGATGCAAGGAGTCTGGAAAAGCAAAACAGAAAGTTAGTTAAGGGAGAGAAACGGAGGGGAAGGCATTATGGAAGAAGCAGAAGAATTTAAGTGCAAACACTGCGGCTCAACTGAGATAGTTTACGATGGAGAAACAGGTGAATTGGTTTGCACTAAATGTGGCACTGTATTGAAAGAACAGCCTCTTATCGATATAGGAGCCGAGTGGCGTGATTTCGGGGATAGGCCTAGCAGGGCGCGCGCCCAGGTAATTGATGAATCGCAGCCTCATTATGGCATAGGATTGCTGAAGATAGGGCAAATACTTGGAAAGCAACATAGATTAGGATTCGAACGAAAAATAGAGGCCATAATTAGAACCAATAATATAGAGCGTAATGTCGTCACCATAAGGCATGTGGTTAAGCAAATAATAATTAGATTATCGATTCCACACTTTATTTTATCCAGTGTAGTAACCGAATATAGAAGACTGGCAGAGAATGGTTATAAGGGACGCCTACGCGAGACGGCAGTCGCATTAACATACTTAAACTGCAAGAAGTCGGGCATACCATGCAGACTGAAGACTTTAATCAAGATAACTGGAATAGAGGGGCATGGCCTTAATAGGACAATAACTAAGATAAAGCAAATAACTAATGATAAGGTACAGGCAAATGGAAGCGACGTGATGAAGTATGTTTCATCCCTAGTTCAATCAATCGATACTGGATCAATAGAGAAGAAGACCATATATAGATTCGTGATCGAGATATTAGATAAAGCACATGAGAAGAGGTTATTAAATGGTAAATCCTCATACTCAGTCGCTGCAGCGGCGGTATATATAGCGATGATGATTTTCGGAGTAAAAACTAAACAAAGAGATGTGGCGAATGTGGCGAATGTCACGGACGTTACAATAAGAAGTAGATACAGGGAATTAATGGAGAAAATAGGAATTGTCTTATATATTTAGATCTCGCTATGCCCTCTCCAGAACAATAGAAAAACCTTGACCGCTTCCAACACAAAGCGTAGCTACACCAAGATTCTTGCCTTTCTCATTTAATATTCTAGCCAATGTACCTGTTATTCTTGCTCCAGTTGCGCCTAATGGGTGTCCAATTGCTATTGCTCCGCCATGAATATTTACCCTATTTATGTCTATTCCAAGTTGCTTAATAGCATACAGTACAACCACTGCAAAGGCTTCATTTATCTCCCAATAATCAATATCCTCTGGCTTTAAGCCAGCTCGTTGAAGCGCTTTTTGACTGGCTGGCACAGGGCCCATACCCATTAAGGCTGGATGAACCCCGGCCCACCCCATTGACCGTATCTTGGCAAGTGGTTTCAGTCCGTATTCCTTAACCTTCTTCTCGGACATCAGCATTACCAGCGATGCTCCTGCATTTAATGGGGATGAATTACCGGCAGTGATTACTCCATTCGCCATGAATGCAGGAGGCAATTTAGCTATTTGCTCCAGTGTAGTGTCTGGCCTAATGCTTTGATCCTTATCCACCACTATTTTTCTTCCTTGGTACTCTACTTCCAATGGCAGTATTTCGCCCTTGAACCAACCCTCATCAAGGGACTTGGCGGCAAGCATGTGACTCCTATAGGCTAATTGATCCATTTCCTCCTTAGGTATTTTAGCATAACGAGCCAAATTCTCGGCGGTTAATCCCATGTTATAGCCAATCCCCATCTGTAGATGTGAGTAATGGGGATCAGTCATTAATTTGAAGTTTATGGCTACATGTGGATTATTGCTCATCGGCACATGAGTCATGTGCTCCATACCGCCCGCAAGCACTATATCCGAATTGCCAGTCATTATTTCCATTGCACCAATGGATATGGATGTCATACTGGATGCACATGCTCTATCTACTGCCATGGCTGGAACCTCTATTGGCAGGTCCGCAAGAAAAACGGGATGCCTTCCTGCATATAGCCAATTCTCATCAGCTTGTAGAGCGCATCCAGTTATTACGTCGCCAATCTCCTTTGGATTAACGCCTGTTCTATTTACTACCTCCTTAATTAGCTTGGCCAGCGCCTCATCCATTCTAATTGAGTTGAATACATCCTTCTCCGGCTCATTAGGTCTAGAGCGGGAAAAAGCCGTTCTAAGGAAATCAACTATATAGACATCCATTCTTCATCTCCCCCTGAAGTTTGGTTGTCTTTTTTGTGAAAATGCCATTATTCCCTCCTTTAGATCCTCTGTGGAGAATAATAAACCCATCGCGGTGGCCTCCATCTCTAGACCAACATCACTAGCCACTTCGCCAGCCTTATTTGTAAGCCTCTTGGCTAGTGCCACCGATATTGGCGCTACTTTTACAGCTATATCCCTGGCATATTGAAGCACCTTATCGTCGAATCCATCTCTAGGCAATAGCATATTAATTAATCCCCACTCATATGCTGTCTTAGCGCTTACTCGCTCGCCAGTCAATACTAATTGATTGGCCCTGCTGACCCCAATTAACTTGACCGCTCTCTGAGTACCGCCCCAACCTGGTATTAAGCCTAGAGTTACTTCTGGGAATCCTATCTGTGCATCCTCCGTGGCAACCCGTAAATCACATGCCAGCGATAACTCAAGGCCGCCGCCTAAAGCATATCCCTTTATTGCAGCAATGGTTAGTTTAGGCATCTCCATTAATCTCCTAAATGTCCTCTCCCCCTTCCTGGAGAACTCTGTGAACTGTAGTGAATTGGAGAAGTAGAAGCCCGTTAAGTCGGCACCAGCGGACATTATGTCGCCCACGCCTGTTATTACAACGACGTTAACCTCTGGGTCATCCCAAAGGGCATCTATTGCTGCATTAAGTTCATCGAGAACTTTGCCATTTATTGTATTATACTTAGGCCTATTCAAACTTATGCGAGCAACCTTGAAGTCGAATTTCTCGACCTTAATAGTCTCGAATTGACCTACTCCAACTCCAGGCTTGGTGACTGGCCCTTGTCTAGCCTCTGGTTGAATTGATGGCTGCTGTGGTTGCTCCACTATGAATTTTATGCGGCCCTGCGAGACTTCGCGTAATTTTCCCTCAGTTATTGATCTTGCTGGCTTAAAAACATCAACTCCAAACTCTTTTGCGAGGGATTCCAGTTTAGCCTTTACTTCCTCATTGCTGAGACTTTTGGCTACACTGAAGGGACCAAATGGCCTATTTAATCCAAGCATTACAGCGGTATCCACGTCCTCAGGCTTCTCTGCTACCCCCTCTTCAAGTACCTTAACTGCTTCATTTATTTCCACTGCAAAGAAATCAAGAAGTCCTACCTTATTAGTGACCTTCATTATGTCTATGGAGGGCCTGCCCTTGCTCCAATCATAGAATCCCTTGCCTGTCTTCTTGCCAAGCCTCTTCTCCTCATACATTTTCTTTATGGTAATGCATTTACCGTAGTCGCTGGATAAGGCCTTAGAGAAGTATTCCATGCTATGATAAACTACATCTATTCCAACGAAGTCGAGCAATTCATATGCTCCCATGGGAAGCCCTTGCCCAAGCAATAAAGCATCAACCTCCTCGGGTGTCGCTATGCCCTTGTCTTGAATCAAGCATAATAAAAGAAGCTCCGGAGCTTGAATCCTATTCACTATGAACCCAGGCGAGTCTTTAAGCACCTTAACTGGAGTCTTTCCAAGGGCTTTAGATAGATCGAATATTGTTTGAAATGCTTCGTCGCTTGTCTTGGATCCCTTTATTACTTCCACCAGCTTCATTACGACTGGAGGATTGAAGAAATGCATTCCAACAACCATCTCCGGTCTCGATGTTGCTGCAGCTAAGTCGCTTATCCTTATATTGCTAGTATTGGATGCAAGTATTGCATGTTTTGGTGCTGCGGCGTCTGCATCTTTGAATACCTTTATTTTTAAGTCTAGCAATTCTGGAACCGCTTCGATAACTAGGTCAGCATTCTTAACGGCAGATTGCAAATCGGTAAATGTCATTATCCTGGCCATTATATCATCTACATTTCCTACTCTTCCCTTCTCGGCAAGCTTTGTGAGGCTCTCTCTTATCCTGGCGAGGCCTTTCTTTAACGCATCTTCATAGGCATCCATTAGATTTACATTAAAGCCATTAATTGCGAATAACTCAGCTATTCCGTGTCCCATTTCTCCAGCCCCTATTACTGCTACGTTTTTTATGTTCACATTAAATCACCCTTCCACATACAACTCTACGCCTGCAATTAGCATTTAAAAAATTTTACTAATATAATATACACTTCTATTTTATGATTCTTATTATGTTGGTTAAAATGATGAAGCCATTTTCTAACAAAGATAGTATTTGATGTTTATTATATTGCATTCTATATGTGTAGAATAAAAAATCAACGAGCAGGAAACACAACATTTTTAATCGAGCATAAAATGAACGATTAATGAGCGGGGAGGATGAGTATGGGGAATTAGATGAGAACGAGAGCAAGATCTTGATAGCGCTAATAAAGCTCGGAAATCAATATAATCAAAGGGATTTGTGGCGAATGGCTGGAATAAACAGTAAATCCGGAATACCGGCTCTCAGCAAGCTAGAGAGAAGGGGATTAATAGAGAGGGATAAGGTTGGCGGCGATAAGCGAAGCCAATACGTAGTTAGGTTGACAGACGCTGGCGTAAAAAAGGCGAAAGCCCTTGTTGAGGGCATGAAGACCGGCATGGGTACTGATATCGAACTACTCATGTCAATACCATGCTTCTATTGCCCCTATATAAAGGATTGTGGAAAGGGAGGGCATGTTAGTCCAGATACTTGTGAGCTATTGGGACGATGGATATACAATATATCTAAGCTATCATTGTGAAAAATACTGGGGTAAATGCAGATGCTTAATGACTTTCTCGCGATAATCATTATCGCTTCTCTTATTAATCCCACTAAATGAATTATTTCATGAGACTCTTTATAGCAGTGGATATAGATAATCCAGAAATACAGAGTAAATTAAAGAAATTTCAGAATGCATTGAGAAACATAGATGCTGATCTGAAATTGGTTGAATTAAGTAATTTGCATGTAACGCTTAGGTTTATTGGAGAGGTGAGAGATGCCCTTGCGCCACAGATAGCAGATAGGTTATCTCGGTTATCTGGAAACAGCTTCAGGATGCATCTAGTTGGCGTTGGTGCATTCCCGAACTTGGATTATCCACGTGTTATATGGGTCGGTGTATCTGAGGGAGGTAATGAGGCAGCACTACTTCATGATTCGATTGAGGAATTAATAATGGACTTAGTTGGTAAGGATAAAGATGGTGGTTTCTCTCCTCATATAACAATGGCTAGGGTTAGGAGCGGTAGAAATAGAAATAAATTGATCCAAGTCATTAATCAATGGCAAAATATTGATTTTGGATGGCAGGATATTAAGAGCATAAAGCTAAAGAAAAGTACGCTAACTCCACAAGGTCCTATTTATGAAGATATAAGTGAAGTGAAATTATCGTGAGGATAGTCATAATTGGCGGTGGAGCAGCTGGGATGAGCGCTGCATCGCGCGCCAGAAAGTTGAGTAAGGATGCCCAGATAACTGTAATAGAGGAGGGCCCCATCATTTCCCATGCGCCATGCGGTATACCATATTATATAGAGGGCTTATTCTCAGATGAATCCCTATTCAGCGCATATACTCCATCCCAATTCGCCATTGATAGAGATGTAAAGGTATTGATAAAAAGCAGAGCTATCGAGGTAAGGGATGGCGAAATATTAATCGAGAGCAATAATGAAAAGAGACTTCTCGAATTCGATAAATTAATAATAGCAACCGGCGCAAGACCTCGGTTACCTGATGTACCTATCAGCGGCAACATATTAACGATTCATCACCCCACTAATGCTAATCAAGCTAAATATAGGCTCTGGAGCGCCAATGACGTGGTGATAGTTGGAAGCGGCCTTATCTCCATCGAGGTCGCCGAGGCGCTAGTTAATCTTGGAAAGCGAGTCACAATAGTTACTAGGTCTAGTCACGTGCTTTCTAAAATGCTTGACCCAGAAATGGCTAATATAGTTGAGGAACGATTAGCGAGGGATGTCAAAATAATTAAGAATGCGGATCTACACGAAATAAGTGGGGAAAGCGGCAAGACCATAGTCAGAACCAGCGAGGGAAGTTTTGATGGGGATGTAGTTGTTATTGCTACTGGGATAAATCCGAACTCTGAGCTTGCGCGGGACGCCGGATTAAGCATTGGTGAGAATGGCGGTATATTGGTTGATGATCATATGAGGACCAGTAAAAGCAATATATTCGCGGCTGGCGATGTCGTTGAAACAACTAATTTAGTGACCGGAAAAAGAGTTATTGCGCCATTTGGCCCAGTCGCAAATAAGATGGGTTATGTAGCCGGAGTTAATGCAAGCGGTGGCGATATTATTTTTCCAGGTGTCGTTCTCACGAGCTTAACTAGGTACAGAGACCTCGAAATAGGGGCAACGGGGATTAAGGAAAGCGAGGCCAATAATGCTGGGCTAAAACCTAGATCGGCAATTATAAAGGCACGAACCAGGTCTAGATATTATCCAGGCGGTGGATGGATATGGATTAAGCTAATCAGTGACGTCGATAATAAAATAATTGGGGCGCAAGTTATAGGTAATGAAGGTGTGTTGGCCCGCATTGATGTCTTGGCTGTATTAATACAGCATGGTTTAAGCATTAATGACCTCTTCTTCGCTGAACTAGGCTACTTACCTCCTCTTTCAACAGTATGGGACCCCCTAATCATTGCAGCTAGGCAATTAATGCCGGAGGGATGAATCATATATCTATTCCAAACGATTTAGCGAAACTGCTCCACTTAATGTATTCCCTTAGGAATTGAAGACCTCTTGAGGTTATGCATATACCCTCAATATTTGCCTCTATCATGCCCTTAGCCGCTAATTCCTTCACATAGTCCATTAATTTATCGTAGGAAAGATTAAGCGCAGTAGACATCCTGGTCGGCCTGGAGCAACCATTATTATCCAAATACTTTAGAATGTCCGCAATAATCTCTATCCTGCTTCTCTTCTTTTTATTGTCCCGCATTCACATTCACTTTTAATAATCCATTAACTAGAAAAGCAAGGCCAAGTAATCTAATTACAAAGTATACCAGCAATGCCCAAAACGGCGATACTCTATTAACCATCGTTTGAAGCACGAAGTTATCAATGAATAATAACGTGAATGCTAATGCATTAGAAGCAACAAGCGAGTTTCCTTTATAGTAATTAATCCATAACATTAGCGCAACATATAATTGAATCGCAGGCGTTATCACTTGCATTAATTGATTTGAGTACAACCTAATCAGCAATAGCGGCGAGGCGGCTATTCCAATGTTGGTAACTGAGTATGCAAATGCTACATATGCCGCTAATGTAATCACATTATAAATCACAGCAACTAGTGGGGCATGTATGAAAACTACATGAGAATAGAGATAAGCTATTCTCTCGACACTATAAACCAAGGATAGTGCGCTCTCGATAAGTACTGATAAACCTAGCAGCAAAAAACCAAGCATTAGGCCTATAAGCCTTGAATCACGAAGAATGCGAAACGCATTTAATGCATAATAAGCCAACATGATCCCAATGATTAAGTAAGCAATGCCAACCCCAAGCACTAGGTAAACTATGGGATCCACGATCCACTTATCATCATTTTAGCTTTTTATCTTTAACTCCTCCCATAATTACCAACTAGCCATATTCAAAAATAACTTTATAATGCATTGCAACTCATTGAAGCATTGTGAGAAAAATAATACTTATTGCCTTGCTGATATTGGCAATCACTGGATTAATTAAAGCCAATTATGTTGCTGCCCAACCCCAACTCCTCGCCATTAATCTATCAATGAGTAAAGTCATAAATGGAGCCTTCTATCAAGGCTTCTCCCTGAATTCTGCTGGCCTAGTAAAGATAGACATAATTTCTAATTCCACCACAAGCGTTTACGTAATACCCCTCAACGAACTGAGTAACTATACTAGGGGCAAGCTACATGCCTATTTTAGCGGCACTGGAAATGACATAAATGGCGACGTAATTCTCCCTAATGGGTCATATGCATTACTAATAAGATCCAATGGCTTAGTGCTATCAAAAACATTAGTATATGATGGAGTGAATCCGCTTGAGGCAGTAAGGCCAGATATGGCGATGGGCATTGCTGATTATGGGGTGTCCTTGAGTAATGGTTCCCTGGTCCTATATAAATATAATTGCACCGGGTTAATGGGTAATGTAACTATCATAAAGGCAGATTCAGCGAGCTACGGCATTCAGCTTAATGGCAATTTAGAGACTAATGGCTCTATCTATTTCATTCAAGATGCATTGGATTACTATCACGGAAAAATAATTGGAATAATAAACGTATGGAATGAGAGCGGCCCATCGCTGAAGGGACCATTAATAAATGAGGGACAGTACTTGTATGCTAGTCGCGTATTGGGGAATGCCTCACTGCCATTAATCGTAACTTTAATGGATAATATCGCCAGTAATGGAAGTGGATACTACTTAATAATCAAACTCAGATCAAGCAGTGGGGATTGGCAATTAATCATTAAATTGCCAGGACCAGCCAAGTTTATCGTGAATGGAGGAGCCTTAACCCCATTTAGAGGGCTTTATGATGCTGAACTAGTGATTGGGGGCTCAGGTAATTCCAGCATAGCATCATTTAAATCGCTCATAGCCACGATGTCACTATTTATAATTAATGGAACATCAATATACATGCCTCCCAGCGCATGGAATTTTGGAGCGGATACTATGGAAGGAACACAAAACGTGACATCTAGATGGAGCGGTGGCTCGGCGATGGTTACTCTGGGAATCCCATCATTTAACGAATTATACACGACAGTGGCTCCGCCTAATTTAACTATGCATGTAGTAATTATAAATAATGAGACCTACTCTGGTGTTGCATATCAATACATGGAAGTAATTATAATATTATTTCTTTTCTGGATAATCGCCATATTAATTAGCAAAAAGAGCAGTTAAATCTGGTAAGGGGAATCAATAAAAACCGATTTCGTTCTTATTAATAGTGAGGAGACTTATTGTCGCCTTCTTCCTGTTCTTCGTAATAGTTATGATTAGATTCACTGTTCCCTCATTATTGCCCTTTCTTGAGATTATTATGAATGTAAGAACTGCAATGGAGGGACTCTTGGTCACATCATATTGGCTTGGATATACTGCGTTCATGCTGCCCAGCGGAATCATTATAGATAGAGTTGGGCATAGAAGAATATTGATCATGAGCATCTCATTAGCAGTTATCTTCCTTATGTATCCCATAATAATTAAATCATATAGAGCATTATTGATTGCCCAATTCATTATCGGTTCTTTATCCGCCATGGTTTACGTGGCGCTAGTTAGTCAAGTCATTTCAAGCCAAGAAAAAAGCGGATTAGCGGTAGGTATTTATCAAAGTGCATTCTTCATTGCTTCATCTATTTCAATAGCCTTAACTCCCATTTTATATTCAATTAATGCAGCAATTCCATTCATAGTATACTCTATATCATTATTTATAACATTAATTCCAGCCATAATGGTAAAGCCTGAAGCGACGAAGCGTGGTAATTCGAATAGGTTTGGAATCAATGTTATTGGAATGGGATTAATACGATTAGCCGCTGGTTTCTCTTATTTGGGATTCATTGCGTGGGCCACTTATTATTCTGTGCATGTTCTTCATGCACCAGCGTCAGGTAGTGGACTATATGTGTTTACCTCCACTATTCTAGGCTCAATTGGAACAATAATGGGTGGGGCTCTGGGGGATAGGTTAGGATATGCCGGGCCCAGCATACTTGGTTCCAGCGCCATAGCTATATCGATACTAGTGATTTACTGGATGCCATTCATAGTCCAGGAACTTCTGATGTTAATAATTGGTTTCATGTATGGGTTTTACGCATCGCCATCACTTGCATCATCTAGGTCATCAAGCAGTATAGGAACCACCAGCGCATTTCTTAACTTCATGACCCAACTAGGAGGAACAATATCCCCATACTTGATCGGGACATTACTTGAATCCGGCTTCGAGTATGCATATTTGGTGCTTGGATCATCATCGCTGGCGCTCGTGATCGCAGGATCAATACTGCTTGGAGTTAACAAGGCCTCTAGCCGCTGAGAAGTATTCATTCTGCCAATTGCCTCTCTATTCTCCAGAACTTTATTCCTACCCTTCTCAAATCACTTAGAATTAATTCTAATAGATCGCCACTGTACATTGTCTCCACGGGAGTTAATCCACTTCCTCTTATGTAGCCTTCAAGCAGTAATTTAGCCACCTCAGCCGCAAAGAATCCCGTTAATCGAGCCATTGATGTGAATTGCCCCGATGCGTAATCAATTCCCTCATACTTCACCATTGCATCCTCGCCATTAATGAGGCCCCGCGCCTCAACTATAGTTATTGAGAAGTCCTGGGCATCCTTATTCAATGCTGAGCCTAATACCTTTGTTGCTAGTTCCTTATTGCCAAGTATACCAATGTCCCTTAATAATTTCATGGCTTGTAGATGGCCTTTCCATCTAATCGTTAGCTCGGCCATATTCTTGACATTAAGAGTCTTCACTAATGTTGATAAGCCATCAGTATAGAATTCCTCAAATTCCCCCCTAATTAATGTTGTCTCAAATGGCTTAATGATATCCAAAGGATTAACTAGGGTTGGATTGCCGTCTCGTATAATCATAGCTGGTCTCACGTACTCATCTATAGTGCTTTCCAATGAGAACAGTATTGAGTAGTATAATGGAGGAATTGGATTAATTGGATTTCCTCCAACATGGATCTCCAATTCATTTGCTTCATCCAACTCATTAACTGCGGCTGCAGCCAATAGATTAGTTAACCCAGGAGCCCAACCACATGCTGGCACAACGATGGAGCCTCCACTTAATGACTTTGCCTTTGCTTCATCATATTTCCACATATATATCATGTCTATCACCGGGATGCCAAATGAATGAACGGTATTGACAACTTCATCGGCTATTGATTGAGGAAGCGCGCTTATTACTACATCGCTCTCGTCCACCACTTGTTTAAGGGCCTTCAATACATCGGTTTGTGCAGCATTTACACCAAGGGCAGCAGCTTCTTGTACCGCCTTAATTGATGCATCAAATCCCTTAACTTGATTATCAGTATATTTAGTTAAATAATATGCGGCTGCCCTACCCATCGGACCAAGCCCAAGGACTATTATTTTACCCATTAATCATTTAGGCTAGATATGCTTTTAAAATTGCCGTAGGAACTTGTCTGACCTCCTCCCCGCCTTGAGGGGCGAGGTTTGTTGTTTGTTTTATCATATATCTTCTATTCCATTTATTAATCAGTTACCTGCACGCCTAACTCATTATATTCCTTCCTTATAGACCAATCATTTGCAATGGTCCTTAAGGCTTCCCACTCAGTTATAGCTACAGTGCTCCAATCATACTTAGCAGTGAAGCGCTTACCAATTAATCCTAACCTTATGCGCTCATCATCGTTCCTAATTAAGTAGGCTGCTGCAGAGGCCATTGAATCTATGTCACGAAGCGGAACCCGTATCACTGCTCTAGTCTTGAAATTAAACCTAGTTGCCGGGATATCATGAGTAATCACAGGAACACCACAATTAAGGGCCTCCAACACGACCATCCCCACTGAGTCCAGCTTAGTGGGATAAATGAATACCTTTGACCTTGATACTAAATCCATTAACTCACTCCGCTTTACCCCAGGCCTAATATCTACCTCAATATCCATATTAGATGCCTTAACCCTTAATTCCCGCACATGGCTCTCCTTCTCGGGGTGGCCGGCCATCACAGCAATGGGTTTGAGTCCCATTGACTTCAGCTTCTTAACAGCATGAAGGAACTCGAATATGCCCTTGCCCGGTATAAGTCTACCGAAGAACACCACATCTATGTCTTTTTCATTGAGGTTCAGTGGACAATCATCAACCCCAACTCCAGGCTCAAGGGACCTAATCCTAATATTTACCCCTAGTCTCCTCAGCTCGTATCGTATGGAACGTGAAACTGATAAAATAGTTGTTCCCCTAAACACTGCCTCAGCTAGCTTTAACTCAATCAGCTTCTCGCTAAGCATAAATTGAGGTAACCTAATTCCGCTCTGTATCCTGTAATTATTGGCAATAAGCTCCATTGGCGATCGATCCCCCTCATATGCTAGTGAACCGATGGCCGGCGTTAACTGAAGCAGTGCCGTCCATGGATGATTAATGCCCTTAAACATCATGGCTAGGTCAGTATGCTCATGTGGTATATAGAAGATATCATAATAGGAGAAATCCCTCTTAAATGCTGATCTCAAGTATCTCATGTATAGTATGGCCGCTATTGGATTAGTCAATGGTCTGGGGGGCAGTATTATTGTATTATTCTTAATGAAATCCACGAATTGACCCTCATAAAACTTCTCCAGGGTATTAATCAATACATTATAGTAATTCCTAGGTATGAATAATGTGGGTCTCCTTGGATATCTAGATAATGCATTGAGTATCCTAAGGTGTCCCCCAGATAATGTTGATGCTACCGTGAATACAGCAACATCCATAATTGATACCGAGAATAAGTAGTGGATTTAAAGGATTCCTAAGGGGTCAAGCGAATCCTATCACGGGGGAAAAGCACTACCTCACGTATGTTGCTCCTCCGAAGCATAACCATGAGGAGCCTATAGAAGCCAAGGCCCCACCCAGCGTGAGGAGGCATGCCCCAGTTAAACGCAGCAAGATGGCTCTCGAAATTAGCTGGATTAAGGCCTCTCTCAATTAATGCCTTCTCAAGCATTTGCCTATCATGTATCCTAGTGGCGCCAGACACTATCTCAACTCCATCTATAACTAGGTCAAAGGATTGGCTACGACTTGGATCAGACTCCATTGGCATCGTATAAAAAGCTCTAAGCGATGTTGGGAAATTTATAAGAAAGAAGGGTGAACCAACCTCGCTCGTCAATAGTTCAAGGCCCTCCTTTGGTACATCATCCCCCCACTTCACCTCTAGCCCCCTCTTTCTCAATATATCCAAGGACTCATCATATGTAACTACCCTAAATGGCTTCCTCGGCACACTTAATTCATTATTTAGCTCATTTATGCCTGGGACCTTAATTACGCTGGAATAAACATTGATTATTACATCCTCCAATATACTCATAACATCTTTATAATCCATGAACGCGGCCTCTAAATCAACGGAGATAAACTCATTTAAGTGATAGGTAGTGCTATGTTTTTCAGCTCTGTATGCAGGTCCAATCTCAAAAACACGCTCCAGAGACGCAGTTAACTCCTCCTTATAGAGCTGAGGACTCTGAGCCAGGTAAGCAACCGTCTCAAAGTATTGGACTTGAAATAAATCCGCCCCACCTTCAGTGCTAGTAGATATTATCTTGGGGGTAAACACCTCAATGAATCCCCTCTCGTAAAGAGTTTCACGTAAGGCTCTCGCGGCTTCACTAGATGCTCTAAATATTGTGAGTGACTCGGGTCTCTTTAGGTCAACTATTCTATATTTTAATCTTATATCTAGCTCCGTCTGGGAAACGTTTCCCCATATATCTATTGGAAGCGGCTTCGATTTATTAAGCACTGTTAATTCGATTGGAAGTACTTCGACGCCGCGCTTAGCTATTTTACTGGCCTTAACGATGCCCTTAACCGCTATCACATCCTCCTTAGCCAGGGATACCGCGGTTTCCCACAATTTTGGCGATACATCATTCCTCTTAATGGTTAGCTGTACCGTTCCTTCCCTATCCCTTAGTATTATGAAACGTATTTTGCCAACATCGCGGATATCCCATACCCATCCAGCCAGCTCCACCTCAGTGCCATCCGGCAGCGACTCAACTTCGCGTGTCCACTGCTTCTTCATTGATAGGTATGATAATAGCGATTAAAAAGCATTAACCCACGACCTCAACCTTAACATTCTCATTAGTCAGACGGCTTAAAACCTTTCCTAGCTCAGTAGGCTTGAACGGTAACCTGCCAGTTTCATGCTTCGGTATCTTAATTATCGTTTCATTAGTTCCATCGGGCAGCCAAGCCACTGAAATGCTATAAATTCTGGCGGGATAAGTTAATTGGGTAGCTAATTCATTAACGCTAGTTGTGTGCTCAACTAGCTTAACAGTAACCCCAAGTGCTGTAGTTAATTCATCCTCTATTTGCTTAATTATATTTCTCGGCATGTTTCTTACACCAATCATAGCTACAAGCAGTAAGTTCCTGACCCTATATGATTTACTATAGGATACATTAGACAAGTATTGCTTGTATTTCTGTTCAATTGAAAGTAATTTATCAATAACGTCTACATCTAACTCATTATATTCACCACTATCCAATAAGGATTGGCATTTTGCGCAGAACATGCGCGACTTGACGCAAAACGTGCAAAACGGTATCTTCATTTCCCTCGCCCACTACCTATGATAGCCCGTTTAAACGCTTATTAAAAAACTTTCTCACTCAATAGAAAAATTATTACCTATCTTGGATACTATATTCAATTTTATAATAATTATTGCCTCTTGCTTTTGTTGGCTAATCTATGAGCCAATAGTATTGGTAGAGGCATTGGCGATCCAACACAAAGTGACTTCGATAAATCCACAGCATCTCGAAGAGTTACTAGATTGCCTATGCTTATGAACATCGGCTTTGAATCAGATGAGCAGCGCAACATGACGCCTATCACGCCATGAGTAATTGGATCAAGTATGGGCGAATACGCATCATCGGCTTCATATTCCCCATATAGGAGCGACTTAGCAACCCCTATTGTAGGTACATGCATAGTTACCCCGAAATGGGATGCTATCCCCAAGCGATAGGGATGCGCAAAGCCATGCCCATCTATCATCACTACATGCGGCTTAACATGAAGCCCTTGATAGGCAGCTATCATTGGCTTTAACTCCCTAAAGGAAAGCAGCGTAGGAACATATGGAAACCATACCCTAACCTTAACAATTGATGAATCTATTATTGATTTACTTATTGAATCAATCACGACCGCGGCGCTAATCGCCATATCACCTATATATGCTGCATCTATTCCGGCTATTAATCTCCGTTCTATTAACTCTCGCTCCTCTATTAGACCCGCTAACCGTCTTTGAATTGATCGAGCCATCTCCAAGTTAAAGCCCTTAGGTATCTTAGACTTAATGTAATTCTCATTTATTCTCCTCGTTATCCTCGTCGTTAATTAATCCCCTCTTTACTTGTGCTAGAAATAAGTCGGACCGCGTCGCATCAATGAGTTTCCTAGCCACATCAACCTTAGGCCTAAGACCGGGGGCCAACGCATTAGGTATAATTAGGATTGAGAGGGCCTCATATATCTCTTCCATTCTATTAAATAACGCCTCCGCCTCCTCATACTTCTCAAGCCTTAACTTATCCAATACTATGCGGCGAAGTTCGCCAACTACATCCCCTAATCCAAGAAGATATGGTACATCATATATGCCCAGCTCCTCCGGCGTAGGATACCTATTCTGCTTAACTAGGCTATATAGTATCATTGCCTCTGCATATTCGGCTAATGGGCCATCAAGTATACCACTATAATAGACCTCAGGCACATTCTTCGCTATGCTGACCACGCTCATCACTTGATTCATTATCTTATTGACATTATTTGACTCGGCATCTAAGTCGCCCTTAGCCACCCGCAGTATAACCTCCTTAGATGTCCTAATTATGTCCCTAGTATCCTTCAACAACCGTTCCCTAGTCTCATCAACCACGCTGATTCGAGCCTCTATAGATCTTATTATATTGCTTAATTCCACGAATACTCACCTAAATCCCATTATTAAAACCTGTTGAACACTGCGAAATCTAAGCATGCGAAAAATCCTTACCCCTTCACTACACCTATAGGCCTCATTCGAGCCACTTTCTTAGCCATGCCAACCGAATCTGCCACCTCCACTACTGCATCCACATCTTTATACGCCTCAGGCGCTTCCTCGCTTATTATTTCGGACTCCGCGCTCCTAACTATTATTCCCCGATCCTCTAACGCAGTCTTAACCTTACTGGGAGGTAACATTCTAACTGCTGCTGATCTACTCATTACTCTGCCCGCTCCATGAGGCGCAGTGCCAAACGTTAAGTTCATAGATGCCTCTGACCCAACCAATATATAGGAACCAGTTCCCATGCTTCCAGGGATCAGGACCGGTTGACCAATATCCCTATATATCTTAGGAATCTCGGGCCTACCTGCTGGGAATGCCCTGGTTGCGCCCTTTCTATGAACCCATACGCTCTTTCTCTGCCCATCTATTTCATGCTCCTCTAACTTAGCTATGTTATGAGCAACATCATAAACAACCCGCATTCCTAGCTTATCGGGATCCCTATGGAAGACGCTCTTGAATGCCTCCCTAACCCAATGCATAAGTAAGTGCCTATTAGTCCATGCATAATTGGCGGCAGCAGCCATTGCATGCAAGTAATCCTGGGCTTCCCTTGTATTGACCGGCATCGAAACTAGCTCTCTATCTGGTAGGATGAGCCCCCATTGCCTCATTTTGCCCTCGGCGATTCTTATATAGTCCGTTGCCACTTGATGGCCAAGACCCCTTGAACCGCTATGTATCATTACCATAACTTGCCCAACGTCATTTATGCCGAAGATCTTTGCCACTTTCTCATCAAATATCTTCTCCACTACTTGAACCTCTATGAAGTGATTGCCGGAACCTATGGTGCCGAGCTCGCCTTTTCCCCTATCCTTGGCTCTCGTGCTCACCTTGGATGCATCCGCATAATCCCAACTTCCATTTTGCTCAATATAATCTTGATCATCCTTCCAACCATATCCTCGATTTATAGCCCATGATATTCCCTCGTTCAATACTTGATCGAGTTCCCCAACCGATAACTTGACATGGCCGGTCTCCCCAACGCCGGCTGGCGCTAATTTAAAAATGGCATCAACTAACTCCCGTAGCTTTGGCTTTACATCATTAATGTTTAAATCGGTTCTCAGTACTCTAACTCCACAATTAATATCATAACCGATGCCGCCAGGGCTAATTGCACCGCTATTTACATCAACTGCCGCTACGCCGCCCACTGGAAAGCCATAACCTTGATGCGCATCAGGTAACGCTATGCTATACTTATAGAGACCTGGTAAACAGGCCACGTTAGCAGCTTGTTCAAGCGTCATGTCACTCTTCATTTTCTCAATCAATGAATCGCTGGCAAATATCCTGGCCGGAACCTTCATGCATGGCTTATAGTCCCTCGGTATCTCCCAAATGTTTTTATCTATCCTACGCAATGGAGGAGTCATGAGTTGTCCAAGGCGCAAGGCATTTTATAAAACTTCCCGCTCCTAGCTTTATGATGAACCTAATACATTTATTTAATCCATGATTTACATTTCTTACAATAAATTTATTATGGGCCTATAATTATGTTGCCGTGATGAGCAAAGCAAGATATGCGGTAGTAAGCCATAGATACTGGGGATCACCAGGTGGAGGGCAACTAGTTGATGCTGCTTCTGCCATAGCCTTAAACGAAGCCGGATTAGATCCAGTACTAACGGGAACATTCTCCTTCGATCCGCGTAAGTATGTTGATTGGTACGGAATTGACATATCAAAATACAAGATAATAACCCTATCAATTGGGGTCAAGGCATTTGGATTATTAACCAGGCTATATGCGTGGAAACCTGCTGAAACTGCTATAAAAAGATATAATGCTGATCTCTTATTCACCGATGAACCGACCTATAAACCACTACTTAAGTATAAGAGCAGCAAATCGCTTAAAATCATTGAGTATATACATTTTCCATTGGAGGTGGTCGTAGATCCTAAGTTTAAGGGCACTGGATTAGCGTATGGCGAGGATCCATATATAATGGAGCGATACGGTCGATTCCCTCTAAATATATACTGGAAGATATATATTACCATGCTTCCCCACTACATTAGGGGTAACCCCTTTGAGGCTGCAGATGTGATATTAACTAATTCTAGATGGACTGCAAGAGTCATTAAGGAAGTCTATGGAGGTGATCCAATTGTCCTTAATCCACCCATAGCTCCAAATACGGAGATAATCGGAGAACCGCCGGGGTTCAGCGAGAGAACGCCAAGGATAACTATGCTGGGCAGATTCAGCGAGGAGAAGAGATATCACTGGGTAGTTAAAGAAGTAGCGCCTCGACTCTTTAAGGATGTACCGAACGCAGAATTGATAATAATGGGGGGAGCAACAACAAGAACCCAAGTTAATTACTTAGAGAAAGTTGAGACGGAGGCAAAGAAGGCTGGGCTAAAGGTCACGAGGGGAACCAATGAATTAGACAAAAATGGAGGCGTTGTTCGCTTAATTCCTAATGCACCTCGATCAATTATTAACTCGATCATGGATTCAAGTCGTGCATTTCTACATGCTACAATTAATGAGCATTGGGGCATAGCAGTAGCTGAAGCTATGGCACGCGGTCTTCCCATAGTTGTACATGCATCGGGCGGCACTTGGTCTGACTTAGCAGGGGAGGGAGAGAACGGAATTGGGTATCAAGATGCAGAGGAAGCCGTGGAGGCGTTAGTGAAGCTCTTAACAGATGAATCCGTTTTCTCCAGGTTCTCAATTTCAGCACTATCAAGAGTAAAGGGTCTCACATTACAGGAATATAGCTATAAACTAGGTAAAATAGTTAAGGAACTTTTTAATGCTTACTAGGCTCTTTTCCATTTATTTATGAATTAATTATTCCTGTGGAAGCTGCTCAAAGGAGTAAACGGCATTGCCCTAAGTGCAAGGCTTATCACTCATTTATTATTTGGTGGGTCCGCCGGGATTTGAACCTTCCCCGGGCAACGTAGCCCGACCGGGATCTCTCCCGCGTCAGGGGAGTATCCTAACCGCTAGACTACGGACCCCTGTTCGAGCGTTTTTCTGTGGTTTTTAATTTTTACCTTGCTCAATGCAGGTAATGATGCTGCCTTAGGAATACGTTCTTGAATAGAAATTTGTGATTAATTTGTGGCGATAAGGTTAAAACCAGCCTTGCTTGTGGGGTTGCATGGGCAATCAATATGATGTGGTAATAGTTGGGGCTGGCACTGCTGGATCATATGCAGCCTATTTATTGGCTAAGAATGGATTCAGCGTGGCAGTTGTAGAGAGAAAGCGGGTTGATGATATATTCAAGGTGACGGGGGATGCCATAGGGTCTCATCATGTTGAGACGCTTGGACTTACCCTTGATGCAGGTGTTGCCATGATTCACTATAAGGGCGCAGATGTTTATAGCCCAGATATGAGCGTTAGATATAGAGTCATGGGGGAGGGATATGGCCTCGATATGAGCAGGTGGGGTCCATGGCTGGCCAAGCAAGCAGTTAATAATGGAGCTACGATACATGAGAGGTTCTCCGTTTCATCTCCTATCCTAGATAATGGTAGGGTCGCCGGAGTCAAGGCATCGAGCGAGGATGGCCATGGGCAAATCGATGTTCTTGGCAAGATTGTGATAGATGCATCTGGAGCAACTGGAGTAGTGAGGAGTAGATTGCCATATAATTGGTTAATATCAGAACCCCTGTTACCGGAGGATGCATCTTATGCTTATAGGGAAATAATTGAGGTTGATCACGATATAGAGGAGCCGGAATTTATTAAAATATACCTGGATAACAATATATCGCCAGGTGGATATTGGTGGTTGTTCCCGAAATCCAGGAACACCATGAATATAGGGCTAGGGATCTGGGGCAAACTAGTTAAGGAGAAGGGTCTTAATCCCAGACAGAACTATGAGAAATACTTGCTTAACACTAAATACACAAGCGGAAGGCGCGTGATTCACAGTGGGGGAGGAATAGTGCCCACTAGGAGGCCCCTTAAGTCAATGGTTGGACCCTCCATATTAGCCATTGGGGACGCGGCGGTGGCCGTTAATCCAGTACACGGCGGTGGATTGGGACCCGCACTTGAGTCGGCTAAGTTAGCAAGCGATACTGTGGCTGCAGCATTTGAGAGGGGGGACTTATCCATGACGGGATTGTGGAGCTATAATGTAAGTTACTTGAAGACTTACGGCATAAAGCAAGCAAAGTTGGATGTATTTAGGCTAATGCTTCAATCCCTAACTGACGATGAAATAAACAAGGGGTTACGGGCGCGAATATTGACTGAGGATGATGTGTTGGAGATATCCATTAAGGGATCAATGTCGATAAGCGCAACCAGGCGCGTAAGAGCAGCAGCTAAGTTGCTTTCCGTACCCTCTTTGGCAAAGAAGTTGGTGACCGCATTAAGCTACATGAAGACCATTGGCGACATTTATGAGAAGTATCCTAATGATCCATCTGGCATAGATAAATGGAATATTGAATTAATCAGCAAGTATAATGAATATAGGAAGAAGCTTGGTTTACCTATGATGGTTGCTTAATATCCCTTAATACTATTGATACATCCCTAGCATCAATTAATCCCCTATATCGCTTCATCACTTCCTGCATAACTATCTTCTCATCCGTTGTTCCCAACCTAGAAACTGTTTCTGATACTATCTCCCTAACTTTATTGAGGGATAACTTGAACAGATTCCTTTCTTCTATTATTTTCTCAAGACTAGTGGAGCCTCGCCTCTTAGCATATTCCTCTAGCGCTTCCTGTATTGCCTCCTTAGTTATCTTCCCATCAATATATAATCTAATCGCATTCTCAATGACGGGAACCGGATCAAGGAACCAGCCCTCCTCTCTCCCAATATATCTTAGAGTATTTACGAATAACGTAGCTACCAATGTGGGTGAGACACTATCCCCATACGCCGATATTAATCTATCTATATCCTTAGCATATGGCGACTTCACTACTTGCATGGCTAACTCCCTACTCATGCCCATCTTCAAGTACCTATTTACCTGTTCATCTATTGGTTCAGGCATTAACGCTGCAGCCTTATCCAATATGTACTTTGTTATCCTTATTGGACGTAAATCGGTCTCCGGATACATCCTGGCCGATCCCGGCCTTGGCCTCAAGAACTTGGTTGTACCATCATCATTAGCGGCCCTAGTCTCCTCTGGAACACCCTTAAATGCTTCGTTTATCCTATTTACTACGACCTTAGCTGCCTCCATGAGCTCTGATTCGTTTAGTCCGCTTAATAGTATGAATGAATCGACTCCTAGCTTGGATTTAATGTTCTCCACTTCCTCCCTCGTTATACCATAATTCGGCAACTCATCACTATGGAGAAGCCCGCCTAATTCTGTCCAATTACGAACCCTATCAGCCAGTTCTGATCCAAATCTCCGCTTTGGTTGAATCTCAAAACCAAGTATTCCGGATAGTCCTGGCAGTTTCATAGCCATTACCTTTCCTCCTTGCTTAATTATTGATTGAAGCATATTTGACTTAGTGCCGTTGAATTGATCTGTAACCTCAATTAGATCCGGTTCGTAATTAGGGCTTAAACCCCTCTTAACTAATTCATCCTTTATCTTCAATAGGTTGATCTGCCTATCTATTTCATATTGAATAACCTTTGGTATTAACGATAGTTCCGGCACTCCCTTTACCTCTACCTTGGCACCGCCCTCTATTGATATATTTAGGTCTTGCCTAATGGAGCCGAGCCCCCTCTTTGCCTTACCTGTATTTCTGATTGTTTGCCCTATATAGAAAGCCACATCCATTATGGTATTGGGAGGATACTCCATTGGTCCCGTTGATACCTCTATTAGTGGAATGCCTAACCTATCTAATCTATAGATTATCTCACGACCATTCTCGCCAATCCTTCTCGCCGCATCTTCCTCGATGGCTATTGTCCAAATCGGTACTTTTAAATCCATGAATGTGGCCAATCCATTCCTGGCAACGAGCGCAGTCCTCTGGAAACCGGAGGTGTTAGAACCATCAATGACGACTTTTCGCATTACTATAACCTCATCAAAGGGCTTTGCATTAAATCTTAGGGCCACGCCTAATGCAGTCTCGAGCGCCTCTTCGTTAATATCATGCGGTGGCTCCTCATCTAGCTCCACTAAGCAAGTGGAGTCATTATATCCCTCATATATATATGTCCTCCTCTTCCTGAATTCCCATAGAGCCGCCGGATCAATCTGACCTAACTCACTCATTGATGGACGAAGCCTCCTCCGTACTTGGAAATGGGGATCATCATTGCGAAGCTGGGTGGGGCATGAACAGAACAATTTGGATGCTGTATCCAGTTGCACATGTACCTCGAGACCAACCTTATGCTTAACCACGTCAGGACACCCCTTTACAATAATTGAATGGTTCTGTTCTATTGCTTAGTTCAAATGCCAAGGGCGTCATCATTAGCTTCCTGACCTCCTCCATATCCCTCGTTCTGTGAAGTATCCAGGATAACTTGGCATAGGCAGTCTCCGAATGCATATCGCCGCCCGGAATAACGCCTAATTTGCTTAACTCCACACCGCGTCTATAGACGTTTAGATTAACTCTTCCATATATTGTTTGAGTGGTTATTACTACTGGTATTTTCATGCCTATTGCTCTCCCAATTGAATCGCGAACAGCCTCGGAGACGTGCCCGAAACCTGTTCCCTCGACCACTATTCCATGGTATCCCTTATCAATTAAGTAATCTATTATCTCGCCTCTCATGCCTGGATAATACTTAACTAAGGCAACCTTATCATCAAAACCAGCCTCATATCTGACCTCGCCCCTTGCCTTGAAACTAGACGCAAGCACTTGAATTTCCTTTTTATCCATGTTAATTAACCCGATGGGGCTGGAGTTAATGCTTAGAAAAGCATCGCGCCTAGATGAATGCATTTTCCTTGCCCTGACCCCCCTATGAAGCGATACCTCGCCATCACTGCTAGTGGAATGCATTGCTATTATTGACTCTGCAAAGGGTGCCTTAACTGATGCAAGCACAGCGGCATACATGTTCTCGAAGGAATCACTAGATGGCCTATCACTACTCCGCTGGGACCCAGTAAATACTATGGGTGCGCTACTTGAGGGAAATGCAAATGCAATTGCCGCCGCACTATAATGCATGGTATCGGTACCATGCAGTACTACGACGCCCTCCGCACCGCTTTGGATTGCTTTATATATTGCATCACCCATCTCGCTCCACCTAATTGGATTCATATCTTCACTGAAAATAGAGAATAGATTCAATAATTCAATGGATGCTATATTCCTGAGCTCTGGATACATATCATATAATTCCTCTAAGCTAAATGATGGATACACGGCGCCAGTTACATAATCAACTTTAGACATTATAGTACCCCCCGTAGCCACTAAGATGGAACGTGGCCCCGCGCCCATTGACTTAGGTATCCCCTCCATCCTGGCCGGAGGACTGTATATCTCCTTCACTTCAATGTCTTTAATCTCATCTATATGTATGCCAACGTTATATCCATTCTCGTGCTTCAACAATAAAACATCTGCATCACCTATATCTGGCCTTGGCAGTATTATGCCCTCGATTGATTCACCACCATTTGTATAAATCTTGACTCTACTGAATATGGATGCCCCAAACTCGCCTAGTTTCGCATTTACTTTGCTTGAGTATGACATGCGGATTCGATTTTTTTATTTATTTAAAAACTTGCCCAGCCTTCATTAATTGAATTTTAATGCTTAAAAATAATTCCGCTACACCGAACCTAAATGAGGGCATTATTCATAGGTAGGTTTCAACCGTTTCATAACGGCCACGCCAATGTACTGAAGTGGCTTTCCGATAATGCAGATAAGGTAATTGTGGGAATAGGATCTGCAAACGCATCATTAACCTTTCGAAACCCTTTCACGGTGGGGGAGCGGATAGAGATGATTGAGGCAGCCATAGGACACGTGACTACTTGCAGCATACCGGACACGGGGGGGCAATCATTACTTTGGTACCCTCTTGTTAGGCAATATTGTCCATCATTTGATGAGGTTTATTCTAATGATGAATATACTCGATTATCGATAGAGCAGTGGGGGGTAAGCGTTAAGTCCACTCCATTATTTGAGCGAGATAAACTAAGTGGATCTAGGATTAGGTACATGATTGCTAGAAATGATTCGACGTGGACCGAGCTAGTGCCCAGCGGCGTGGTTAAAATTATGGATAGGATACATGGAGTAGAAAGATTAATGAGGCTTGCGCGTATAGAAAATATTTTAAACCAATGAGTGATGACTAGGTTATGGCAGAAGAGGAAACACCGAGCGAGGAACTAAGCGAGACTACACCAGAAAGGAAGATATATATGTGTCTTAGGTGCGGCACCATATTCTCCAAGAGTGATCTAGAGATCTCGCCTGGGATTCATTGTCCAAATTGTGGATACAGAATAATAATCAAGATACGGACATTTAAGGCAAAACCAGTCAACGCAGAGTGATCTTCGCATCATATTGGGCGCTTCTCGCTTTTCTCAAGCGTAATGCTGCTTATGCGCGTGTATGGATATTGCCCGTTCTCGTCTTTCTCGTACTTCTTAACCATATCCCACACGGTTAGGAGCGATACTCCCGCGGCTAGGAGCGACTCCATGGCTGAACCAGTCCTGGATATATTCTTTGTAAGAACAGCAACAGAGACTCCATCCTCTTCTAAATCTATCCCTATCCTCACATCTGTTATATCATTGTTATGAACAAGCGGGAGCAGGTCCCAAGCCTTCTTGGCAGCCATCATGCCAGCTAATTGAGCCGCGGTCCTTACATCTCCTTTCTCCACTTTATTGTTTCGTATTAGGTCAATTGATTCTGTTCTCAGTATTATTTTGCCGCGAGACAAGGCTTCTCCTCTATATAGGGGCTCATCCGTCGCATCGAACATGAATACTATTGGTGGAGCCGAGAACCGCGTGACATATTCTTCTCCCTCAATTGGATTGATGGACTTCACCTTAGACTCGACTCTAATATCCCGTATGCCGACTATGTCTGGATTAGCGCCAACGAATATAGCTGATGATCCAGGTGATTCAAGCATTGGTTCACATTTTCCTCCGCTACATAAGCAATACTTAGCCTTCACTACATTCCAAGCAGCAAGGAGTCCAATAAATGAACCAAATAATGCATCCATTTCTACCCCAGTCCTTCCAAGTGTTCTAGCCGTGACTCGCACATTAATGCCGTAATTGCTCAGCGTAATTATTGGCCTTATATACGTTAATTCAATGGGGTGAAGAAGGCCCACGAACTGCCATGCTTTTTTAGTGGCCATCACTGATGCGAACTCGATAGTGGAAATAACATTACCTAACCCCGTGAAACCAGAGGAAGCATCCTTGGCCAAGCCGCCTCGAAGTTCAAGGAATCCTGAAGCCGTTGCTTCCCTATACATGGTTTCCTTATGAGTCACATCAATCATATGTATCCCCATCATGAATCACCTGGATCCTGAATTAGAAATACATCTACAACATCTCCCTCGCGCGCAGGGGATGTTAATGTGACTAATCCATCTGTGGTCGCCAATGATGTAGTCACTGAGCTGCCGCCTCCTAATGGAGTCACCAGTAACTCACCATTTCTTCTAGTGGCTTTAACCCTTATTTGAGTTATCATGTCGGGCTCCACCGTAACGTTACGAGTGAGCCTACCCTTCACTATCGGTTTCGCCGGCGATTTATGTATGCCTAACATGATCTTAACCATGGGCTCTATTACGTTTATTAACGCATTAAGTGCGCTTATTGGGTGACCGCTTAAGCCGAAAATCAATTTACAGTCCTCCATTGCGGCTACTGTAGTTGGTCTTCCTGGTCTCATTTTTAGCCCCCTAACCATCCACTTAGGTCCGAGCGATGACACGGCCTCCCCTAGGTAATCAATATCACTTGGACCAGAGCCGCCGGTGGTTACCACTATGTTGCTTTTCTTAAGTGCGTCGAGCATTACGGATCGAATTGATTCCAAGTCATCATTGACTAATCTATGTTCAGCAATTGATAGGTAAGGCATATATGATACGATGAACCAAGAAATGAGGGAACCAGTGCTCTCCAGGGTTTTTCCTCCAAGAAATGCTTGCATTGCATCAGGTGCACTGATTGGCTTAACTAATTCGCTTCCCGTGCTTATTATTGACACTGCGGGTCTCTCATATACATCTAACTCCATTATTCCTGCCTCCATCAATGCGGGAATAACGTGGCCCATTATTATATCGCCCTTCTCGATTACCTTGCTTCCACTAACTAAATAACTGCCCACAGGATCTATATTCGCACCACTCGTTACCTTGTTTGTTATTAATACTTGATTGTCAATTAATTCTGCCTCCTCCTCTGGAACCACGGCATCAACTCCATCTGGCAAGTATGCACCTGTAGTCACATAAACAGCCTCTCCTCTTTTTACACTGAAGGTAGGAATCTCGCCGACTCTTACTGATCCGATTAATCGAAGTTTTCCTGGGGTATCCATTGAGTATAGGGCGAAGCCGTCATAGGCAGCCCTAGCTCTGTAGGGGACATCCATAGTAGTCACCACGTCATGCGCAGCTATTCTATTTAGGGCACTCCATGTTGATACCTTGTCCATCGATAATTCGCATCTCGGTGTTTTTTCAATTACATTTGCCAAATCATGAAGCATTATGTACTTATGACTCTGGTAATGCATTAATTGCTGGATTCGATTTACATTTTTAAATGCTGAGCAACCGTTTTAAACAGTGAAATGCCGCATCAATATATGCAATGCATCTTCATTAGTAGATCCACCTTTCCCAAGATCATATATGATGAATTAAGCAAGCGTTTTCAAATAGATGTCTGGAATAATGATGGAATAGGAATGTGGAGCAAGAAAGCTGCACCGCCTCCTGACGTATTAAAGCGGAAATTCTCAGAATGTGATGGAGCAGTGGTTACAATTGGAGATAAGATCACGGAGGATACGCTGGAAGGAGCTAAGATACGGATACTAGCTACGTATAGCGTGGGATTTGATCATATTGATTTACATGCCACAACGAGACTGGGGATACCGGTGGCATATACGCCTGAGGTATTAGTCGAGTCTGTTGCTGATTTCGCAATTGGTCTAATGCTTGGCGCAGCTCGCAGAATAGTGGATGGCGATAAAATCATTAGAAGCGGAAATGCAGAAGCAGTTTGGGGTGAGTACATGGGTGATGAGGTTTGGGGAAAAACCCTGGGCATACTTGGATTAGGCAATATAGGGATAGCCGTGGCGAGGAGGGCAGCCGCGTTTAAAATGAGAACTATATATTGGTCTAGGCATAGAAAACCAAATGTTGAGATAGCGCTAGGCGTATTGCCGGTAACGCTTGATGAGTTATTTAGTCAAAGCGATTACTTGGTAATAACCGTGGCGCTCAGCCCTGAAACACGGCATTTAGTAAATGAGGATAGACTTAAGTTAATGAAGAAAAACGCATACGTGATAAACATAGCTAGGGGGGCAGTAATAGATACGTCGGCCCTCATCAAAGCATTACGTGAGGGGTGGATACGTGGCGCTGCGCTTGACGTGTATGAGGATGAACCACTTCCCACAAATAGTGAACTGCTTTCCTTGAAGAATATAGTGTTGACACCACACATAGCATCTGCATCATTGGATACAAGAAATAATATGGCTGAAATCATTATTAAAAGCATTATCAATGTATTAATTCATGGAAAACCACCCATATATACAGCGAATCCAGAGGTTTATGGGAGACAATAAATGAGGATAGTGATAGGAATAACAGGCGCCTCTGGCGCGGTATATGGACTCAGAGTAATGGAGGCGCTCAGGAACCTCAACGTGGAGACTTATCTAGTAATTAGCGGTTCAGCTAAGAAAGTAATGAGGGAAGAAGGTATAGATCCAACCAGGATTGAATCGTTAGCAACCCGAGTATTTGGCGAGGGGGAAATGGAGGCTCCAATAGCCAGCGGCTCATTTTGGTTTGACGGCATGGCAATAGTGCCTTGCTCAATGAAGACCCTTGCATCGATTGCCCACGGTATTACAGATAACTTAGTGACCAGGGCTGCCGATGTTGCGTTAAAGGAAAGGCGGAGGCTAGTTCTTGTAATAAGGGAGAGCCCTTTAAGCCTAGTCCACATTAGAAACATGGAGCTGGTATCCATGGCTGGAGCCATAGTTATGCCTGCCAGTCCACCGTTCTATAATAGACCAACCACAATAGATGACATGATTAACTCGGTAGCAGGCAGGGTTCTCGATCTGCTAGGGTTAAGAAACAACATGTATAGAAGGTGGGGCGATCCAACCGACGGCTCCCCATCCTAAAGGGCGAGACTTCTTAAGGATCTTGGTAGCCGCATAAAATAATGAATCCTAAGTTAATACAAGACTACACTGGATTATGGGAAAAGAATTTGGGCTCAATATTTAAATCCAAAATTTATGTGACGGCATCGGGAAGGCTTAATTAATGATTAGAATAACGGTCTCTGATAGGCCTGTTAGGATAATTGACGCATTATGGAGAGCTGGCACGCCTATTGAGGGATTATGCGGTGGCATCGGCATATGCGGTAAGTGTAGGATAAGGGTTATTACAGGAGCCGAGAATCTTAATCCAAGAACCCATAGGGAGAAGGAGCTTGGTTCAGATGAGCGATTAGCCTGCATGGCTTGGGTAATGAAGGGAGAGGTAGTAGTTGAACCTATTAATCAAGGCAGTGGTAAGTTCGTGGCCGTTGGCTATGAACCAACCATTCCCCTAAAGCCTCCAGTAAAATCTAAAAGAGTTAAGTTGAATCCACCAACTCTTAAGTCCCAAGTCCCCGATGACATTAATCTCTTTAAGGAGAGCGGGTACAGACCACGACATTTATGGGTATACAGAAAACTGCCGCAAGTTCTAAGGGAGTGTGATTGGTCCGTAAATGTTGTATCGGTGTGGGATGAAGCTATTGATGTTAAATGCAGCGATGCAGTGCTTGGAGCGGCCATAGATATAGGCTCAACAAAAATAGTTGTTCACATAATTGATCTAAAGAATGGGAATACAATTACATA
>JBMFVP010000003.1:0-5504 GCA_049965935.1 Thermocladium sp. | reverse complement strand
GGAGAATCCCCAGGCTAGGTACGGTATCGATATAATAAGTAGGGCATCCCTTGCCATAAGCGATGAGGAGATAAATAACAAACTTAGGGAACTAGTTATAGAATCTATCAATTCATTAATTAATAAAATAGCGAAGAGTTCCGGGCTTGATCCTATTGATATAGATGCAGCTGTCGTAGCTGGGAATACAGTGATGACGCAATTATTTCTTGGAATAAGGCTCAATAGTTTGGTTCAGAGCCCCTACATACCTGCAATTGGATTACCCATAGTACTTAGGGCCAGCGATATTGGGCTAACCATGAACCCGGCCGCGCCTATCTTCATAATGCCGGCCGTCGCTGGGTTTATTGGCGGCGATGCCGTGGCGGATGCACTGGTGGCAAATCTAGATGAGAAGAACCATAGGTTGCTTATAGATATAGGGACTAATACTGAAGTCATGCTTAGAACCGACGATAATATATTGGCTGCATCTGCCCCCGCCGGTAGCGCGATAGAGGGGGTCGGTATATCAAGTGGAGTCAGGGCTGTGGAGGGCGCCATAGATAAGGTTGAGCTAGTAGATGGGGAGCTTCGGGCTTTCACAATAGGCGGGGGAGCTCCAATAGGAATAACGGGGACAGGCCTTATTGATCTAGTGGCTGCATTAATGAAGGCTGGTTCAATTAGTAGGAACGGCAGGTTAATTCCGGGACGGTTCGTTGTGGAATCGAATAGCTCGCTAGTGGTTAGTATTAATGGAGTCACAGTTACTCAGCGCGATATTCGTCTCCTCCAAGAAGCTAAGGCAGCAATTCAATCAACCTGGAAAACGCTTCTACGGGTGGCTGGAATTTCTGAATCGGAATTAGATACCGTGTATGTGGCAGGCTCATTTGGAACTCATATTAATCCTGACTCAGCAATTTCAATAGGTCTTCTTCCACAAGCAAAAATTTTCTTTCTGGGAAATGCTGCCATAAGCGGCGCAAAGCTTATCTTGAGGAATGAGGATTATTGGGATAAAACTACACGTGTAGTGAAGATGATTAAGGTGATTGAGATGGCGGCATTAGATGATTATGAGAAGATTTTCCTGGAGAGCACAATGCTGGGGCGCTGAAATCTATCAACACGTGTAGAAATAAGACCAATGCATTTAAACCCATGCTGAAAAGCAATTGCATGGATCTTAAAGATGCAATGAAGAAGTACGTTGAGGAGCTTGATCCCTTCCTATCTATGCTTCAAGTAAAAACAATAGAGGCAAAGGATGGCTATGCAAAACTATCTATGAAATTCAGAACTGAAATAACCAGACTAGGCGGCATTGCCAATGGTGGGGCAATAGCAACACTGATAGATGCAACGGGTGGAGCCGCCGTCATGACCCTAAATAATGAGGGAAGAAACCAGGTCACAGTTACCCTTAACATAGAATACATTAGACCAGTGAGCAAGGACTTCTATGCGGAGGCATGGGTTAAGAAGAGAGGTCGTAACTTGGCATTTGTCTATATAGAGGTAAAGGATTCAGATGAGAATCTCTGCGCTGCCGCTAATGGGGTCTGGATGTATCTTTAGAAATTATGTCCAAACCATTATACATACCAAATTAATCATTCCTTTACCTTATCCAGAGGGATCAAGCGTTCCCTTCCTATTGCGACCTCCTCTAGCACCACCATTGTCTCCGTCTTTATTATGTCTGGATTAGTCGGCAAGTAATTCAGGAGGAAAGATGATAACTGCTTTAAGTCGCGTACCCACACCTTAAGCATTATATCATATTGCCCAGTCAATACGTTGGCTTCCTCAATCCAGGGAAGCCGCGCATCATTATCGCAATCCCGTATTATCTTCTCAGCAAGCATCACCTGCGATGGCTTAGACCCTGCAGTGACCGAGCGTCTCACAGTTATTAATACATATGCTTGCATGGAGAAGCCCAATACGTATGGGCTCAATATTGCCCTATATCCCTTTATAATGCCGCCCTCCTCCAACTTCTGAACCCTATTCATTATAGTGGTTCTCGGCTTTCCTATATCGTCAGCCAGTTTCGCTAAGGGCGTTCTTCCATCCTTCTGCAACTCACCTAGTATCCTCTTGTCTAATTCGTCGATTATAACCGGCATATATTGCTTATTCAGTCAGAGTTTTAATGCTTTGAGTCGCGGAGAAGATCCTTCATAGATGTTACACGCCGCCCATCCCCCTTAATGCCCACGCCTATTAATCCACCCATCAAAAGCGTCCTGGCCACCACTATGCCCATGATTAACTCATATGCCATGAGAGCCATCACTAGCATTAACACCAGCGCAAGCCCAATGCGCCAACCCATGCATCTAACTGCTTTGTTATCTTAATAAAGGTTTCTCACGGAAAGCATTATAATATGAAATACGACCGAGTGAACTACCCATTCCTACGAATTGATCCTTATCCGTGATTCCTCCAGGAAACTCATTAAACCTCACGGAGGAGAGATGCATTCCTTTAAAACTGCACTTAAACTAAAACCAGTTATGGATAATTATGATGATTATTAATGATGCAATGCATTGAGTAATCATCGATAATATAATCATTATGATTGCTGATGCCGTTATTAGCCTTATGGTGTTTTCTACATCGGCTCGGCTGGGCAATTTGCCTGATCCAATGGAGTATGAATTTATCTTCTCCAGCCTAATGCCTAAGCTGGCCGATACTGCCGCCATTGGGTATCCAGCATTAATGCTTTGAGTTGAGCGCCTGTTCCTTTTGAAAATATTGATGCTGGGTTTTTCACCTAATAACATGGCTGCAAATAATATTATCAGTGCAGTTAGGCGTGCAGGTATATAATTGATTAAGGTATCTACCTTAGCGGAGAACCAGCCGGGTTCCCTATATGGTTCATCCCTATATCCCAGTGAGCTGTCCATAGTATTGGCCAATCTCTGTAGAAGAGCGCCGGGCACGCCAAGTAATGAGAAATAAAAAAGTGGGGATGAGAATCCATCAACTAGGCTCTCCGCTAGGGATTCTATAACGGCTGAATTAACGTGCTCCTCATCCAGTACATATACGTTGCGCCTAACTAATTGCTGAGCATAGCCCAGCGCCTCTTGTCCTTTGTTATTCAAATAATTCCTAGCAGTATCGATCAATAGCCTTAATGAGAATGTCATCTTGAGCACAATGGCCGAGACCACTATGAAGATCCAGCTTCTTCCAATGACCAATAGCGGAGCAATATATATGACCATCACGGGAACAACCGACATAAACCAAATCAGGACCCCCATAATCCTCGTATGCTGCATACGGCTGAAAAGCGATTGTGATATCGAGTAAGTTAAATGTACTGGATGAAGCAAGTAAGCGAGACCCTCATGCCTTGGATAAACCCAATCAAGAATTATTGCCATCAACAAAACCAGCGATGCTAATATGCAATCATTCATCTAGAAGCCATAGCATTGAGCAATTAATAAGTTATTTTATATGGATCTCGCTAGCATTGGGATAATCTATCAATTCGGTTCTCGATTACTTATTCTCCTTCCCAACACTAAAGGGCGAGAGTTTCTTATCTTGGGGATCAGCTTAACCCTTTATGACCAATGGAGAGCCATGCTGCTTTGATGCAAGGCTTAAGAACCATCGAAAACTTTACCATATCCTATATGGCTAGACTTTCTGTTTATTTTTATCGTGTTGTTTTACGTGAAAAAATATTTATAGGCTACAAATAACTGGAATAATTATGGAGAAACCAGAAGAGCCGGCGGAGGCTAGATGGGGAAAAACTCAAACAAGTGCCTTCATATCAACATCGCTGGGCTTCCTGATGTGGGGGTTCGTTACTACAATGGGAGTTGCATCGCTTTCCTGGTTCAAGGGGGAAATGCCGGCATTTATGATACCCATATACCCCATAATTGGTCCCCTAATGCTCCTCATAGGTAATCAAGTAATGGGACGAGCGGCTGATTTAATTGGTCGGAAAAAAATTTACTTAGTAACAATGCTACTTTACTCGATTGGATTACTAGGCATGGCTGCTGCAAATAATTTATACGAATTCGCTATAGCTTATGCGGTGGCTGAATTCGGCGTGGGGGGCGAGGAGCCGGCATCACTGGCCGCATTAACTGAATTAATGCCAGCCAGCAGCAGGGGAAAGGCGCTCGTGCTATCATCTAACTTCGATAATGTGGGGGCAGCATTAGCCTCTGGAATAATATTACTAAGTGGACTCTACTCTCTTAGCTTTGAGCAGGCCCGAATAATTCTCGGCGCATCAGGTATCGCTGCAATTATAGTCACCACAATCATTAGATTATCAATGCCAGAATCAATTAAGTGGTTAATAGCCACTGGTAAATTAAGCAACGATCGCTTAGGATCACCGCACATCAATGGGAAGAGCATTAATGAGGATAATATAACCAAGTCACCGCTCTGGCTCAGATTGTTTACTCTTGCAGCCATAGGAGTGTCCCAAATAGTGACTTACGGCTTAATAGCATTTTATTTGGCATATTATTACTATACGTCGATAACGACCATAAGCGCCATAATAATGATGGCTAATCTAGGCGCCGCCGCGGCGGGCTTAATAGGATTCATTGTGGATAAGATAGGCCGTAGGGAATTCATGCTTGTCTCATATCTAGGCGGCACTTTAACCATAATTCCAATATTATTTCTCTATAAGTCACTCGGCACTGATCCCCTCTTATTCTATTTATTTCTATTCATTAACATGATGTTCAGCGAATTTGGTTGGGCCGTTAGAACTATGCTTGAGCCAGAGCTTTTCAAGACAACGGAGAGAGCCACATTCATAGGATTGGTCAGGGTAATAGCGTGGTCAGCATATATATCCATGATTTACTTCTCGTCATTCCTAAGCGAGTATTCATACCTCCTTCTCAACCTAGGATTCTATATAATAGGCACGATTGGCTCAATTACGTGGCTAGTGGCCGGCATAGAGACTAGAGGCGTATCGCTGGAGAAGCTGGAGAAGTACCTATGATCCATAAGGATCCATGATAAAGAAAAAGAACCTCGCCATTTACGGCAAGGAAGAGGCTAGTACACTTAAATTGCCTGCATTAAAAGAAGCCACAAGTAATATATTAGAGCATTTACTATAGTTACGGGTACCCCATACTTCAGGAACTCAATAAAGCCAAAGCCCCTTCCACTTCGTCTCTCAAATGATTCGCTGGCAATCACATTACTGGCGGCCCCTATCAACGTTAAATTCCCAGCAATAGTGCTGCTAGCCGCTAAGGCGACCCAATCAATTAAATTTCCCGGCCCTATTCCTAATCTCTGCATTAGAGGAATATATATGGCTACCATGGGTACATTGCTTATCACTTGGCTCACCAGAATGCCGGCAGCGAATATTCCAGGCAAATTAGTTGGACTAGGCAGATAACTAGCAATTACGTATAGAACCCCTGACCTGAGGGCGCCTTCGCTGACGATGAATAAGCCTATGAAGAATAAAATAG
>JBMFVP010000002.1:0-59695 GCA_049965935.1 Thermocladium sp. | reverse complement strand
GAGGTTTGTTGTCTGTTTTATCAATATGCTAGACCCAGTAAGAGCAGCAAGCTTATTGAAATAATTCTCGTGATACGAGATCCATAACTTCATGGGGGCCAATGTATCCGAAAACCGCCGTGGCTGTGTCTCGACCATACTTAGCGATTATTATGGTTGGTGTACCCTTAATGCCTATCGATTGAGCGGTTGACTTGCAATTCCTCACGTTTTCCAATTCTGCCTTAGCGTCGTTATCGCTCACATCCAAGTCTTTAATTAGATTGCCTTTGTTTATCATGTCTCCATAGGCTGAGTCAAGAACCTTTAGGAATTCCTCTGGATTTCTTCTATATATTACTCTAGCCTTAGCATGAAGCATATCGACTTTATGAACTGGGAAATCAATGTAAATTATATCGACCCCCTTAGACCTGAGTTCCTTGAAGTAATCCCCGAGATCCATTTCCATTAATGCACAACCAGGGCAGTACATATCATAGAATATAATTACTGCGCCCCGTGAATTTCCATTTGCCTTGAATGCTAAGCCACATTCAGCGGCCTTCTCTATGAAGCCCTTTATGTTAGTTATGACCCATTTATCGCTCATGCTACTTCCTGTGTCAAATCATTTTAAAAACTTAGCCCGGGAAACCTAATACTGCTGAACCGAGCCTTCACGCATTATTCTGTTGAATGCAATATACGTGAGGAGGACCCCAAGGGCTAAATAAATAATTGATAGAAATGCAAGCGAGTATAAATCCTGCAGAATCATTTGCGGTGTGGCTGCGTTTAACATAGATGACCTGAAACCATCTAGGGCCCATGTAAGTGGAATCACATAGCTTATATCCTTAAGGAACTGTGGTAATACTGTTACTGGAAACACTGTGCCGCCCAATAAATTGCTGGCAACGGATGCAAACAATGCGACCGGATTGCCCTGCTTGACTACTAGAACTGTGGCTCCAGCTATAAGGTTTAATCCAATGATGGATACCATATAGAGCAACATAACTAATAGCCAGGAAAACCAATTAATGCTATACTTAACCCCCAGTCCCACTCCGATTAGAAGCGTCATCAATGCATTTATGGAATTAATGGCCAAACCCCACGTCGATGAATACATCATGAACGATAATGGACTCAAAGGAGTTGCTATATCATATTCTAGCGTTCCTATTAATTCCTCATTACGTATCCTACCTGCCAAGGTCGTTATTGATGACGAGAAGTATCCCTGGAAAGCAAGACCAACTGTTACGAATGATATATAGCTGCTCCTGAAACTAGCAGCGCCTGAACCAAGTGCTATCCCTATGAAGTAATAAATGAAGACCGGCAAAGACCAACTGGCCAAATTAAGGGCCACCTGTGTCCTATAGCTTATCCATACCTTGAATCCACGTATAACTATGAATGAATAGAGCTTATCAATTAATCCCATGCTCGCCCCACCTTCTCTTCATTATTCTCCCCTCGCTGGCGACCTCAACATCGATATCAAGGATATCCCCCTCTAAGTAATTGGAGGATTCCCTAATGAAACTTGAGAACCTGTTTATATCCATCTCCAATAGAAACTCATTGTCACCTACATTTATCACTTTGAATCCATCATTACCAACAATTAAGCGACCCTTAACCAATATCTTGACTATCTTAAGGGGACCGGATTCCTCCACTATCTTCTTATTGAAGTATAGAACCCTTGAGGCTAATGATATTTCCTGCGGATCATGGCTAGCTATTATCACTAATTTATCCCTTAGGATCCTTATATAATCCATTATCTTCCTCTTTCCATCAACATCTATCCCGCTCGTGGGTTCATCCAGGAGAAGAACGTCAGGATCATGCATTAAGGCCCTCCCAAGCTCTAGTCTCCTCATCATACCTGTACTGAACGTGGCCACTCTATTATTTGCGCGATCATCTAGACCCATTAACTCAAGAATCTCCCTAGCCCTACGCCTAGCCTCACTTATTGAAAGTCCATATAGCGTGCCGAAGAACACTAGATTATCAATGGCAGTCAATCTCCAGTAAACCCCCCTATCCATGGGAGTCATGAATCCAACGCTTCGCTTAGCTCGAGAACTCGTTGATTCTTCTCCGTTAATTAATACCTTACCCTCATCAGGCTTCAGTATACCCGACATAATCTTCAAGAGCGTGGTTTTACCTGCCCCATTAGGACCAACTAAGGCAATAGTCTCACCCCTCGACGCAGTTAGATTGACGCCATCAATGGCAACTATTGAACCAAATTTTTTCCTTAAATTCACAACAGCCACAGACATTAGCTTCAACAAACTTAATTAAGTGTTTAAACTTTTTCTAACAACTCAAGCAGCGAGCAAATATATTTCTATTTATTATATATCACTGTTCATATTATTTATTGCAGTGCGTTACCACTGAGCGGACACGCAAATATGGATATAAATGCTATCCACTGGCGACTAGTTTTTAAGGCACAACGCTTGATTCCACCCAGTGTCTCTGGGCAGTAGAATCGCATCGCTAGTAATTAATGAAGTATCTAAGGTTGTTTTAGGCAGGGAGTCAGAGATAAAGCTTCTCCTAGCGACCTTGATTTCCCAAGGCCATGCATTAATAGAGGGGCCTCCTGGCTTGGCTAAAACTACCTTAGCTAAGGCATTCGCCAAGGCGCTTTCCTTGAAATTTAGCAGAATTCAATTTACTCCGGATATGTTTCCCAGCGATGTAACTGGGACATTAATATATAATCCTAAGACCGGTGAGTTAGAGCCGAGACTGGGACCCATATTTGCTAGTATAATATTAGTTGATGAGATCAATAGGGCACCCCCACGCACTCAAGCTGCGCTCCTTGAGGCAATGCAAGAACGACAAGTAACGATCGGCTCCATGACTTACTCATTACCTCAACCATTTATGGTTATAGCCACTCAAGACCCGCTAGAGATGGAGGGAACGTATCCATTACCCGAGGCGGAGTTGGATAGATTCATGATAAAGATAGAGATGGGGTACCCCACTCGCGAAGTGGAGATTGAGTTAATTGATTCGGATTACTTGGATGTGAGCATAGTGAACCCAATAGTATCAATAGAGAACATAGAAATGCTTCAATCACAGGTTAAGAGGGTAACCATAAGTGACGAGGTTAGGGATTACATAGTGGAGATAGGTGAAGCAACGAGGAAGAATCCTGCAATCAGGTTAGGAGCAAGTCCACGAGCCATACAAATGCTTGCCAAACTATCCAGGGCGTGGGCCTTATTAAATGATAGGAATGCGGTTAGCATTGATGATGTCAAGTCACTTGCGCAATTTGTGCTATCACATAGAGTATTTACCATAAGAGGAGACCCCCGAGACTTGATACGGAAAATAGTGGAGGAAACCGAAACCCCCTTTTCGAGGAGGCTAAAATGAGGGTGCCCGCATCATATATAATTCTGGCATTAATATCACTTATGTATCTCCTCCTTTTTCTGGATCTAATTAAGGAAGCATTCATTATTTCAGGCGTAGCGCTTGGTTTATCGCTATATGTGGTTAATAAGTATCTAGCACTATCTAAATGCATCTCACGGATCCCCATAATTCACATAAGTAGTCATAAAATACTATGGAGAGAGGAGGTTGAGGCAAACATAAGGCATCCTTGTAAGGAGGCAAACATTGAAGCTCAAGTTGACCCTCACCTCAGCATCTCGGCAATTAAGTACCTAGATGAAGCGTTATTAATTAGAATGCGAGGCAAATGGATTGGAGAGATTGAGAATCCCATCATGATCAGGATAACCATGATTGATAAGCTCAAGCTCATTCGAGCGACTAGGATATACCCATCGCCAATTCAATTAATTATAGAACCGCCTAAGTCTATCGGGGATGTTGAAGCCGGGGAGGGAACATATATGTCCCTGAAACCATATGATTACCTTGAACCAGCCACTCATATGCATTGGTTAACTAGTGCCCGCCTCAATCAATTGATAACCAGATCACCTAGGGACCCATCGCTAAGAAGAGAGAGCGGCACCACCGTTATACTAGAATGGAGTAAATGCATGAGCGAGGGCATAGACGTGAGGAGAATAGATAAGGCACTAGCATTGTTGAACTCAATACAGATAAGTAACCTATGTATGGTTGGACCAAATGGATGCATTAAGGTGAAGCCCAATATCTATGAGATAGAGAAACTTTATAGAAACCCGCCGGAAATTGCCGTGTTTACCGATGCAGCAGGGGGAAGAAGAACCATGGTGATAACATCAATGAAATGCATTGACTTTAGCTCATTTATATTAATGCTAAGGCGATTGCCGGGCGATAGTAAAATAATTTTGGCAACGCCGGAGCCGCGAACCGCCATTGATACTAGGGGGCTGCCCGTTGAGGTTATTTAGGGCTTGCGCATTAATCCTGTTTAAATATTCCAGAATGATTATGCACGGGCTCTCTGCATAACCATTCATACTTATTACCTAGACGCGCGCTGTGTTTTTTAATGTGTCTAACTATCTCCGCTGCAGCTAATTCTAGACCCAATGGTTTTGGAATCAACCTATAAGTCCTCGCCGCGGCATACTTAACGGCGATGTCGACGTCCATTAACCAATTGGTGGATACGAGGTGGGCCATTTTCCATTTTTCGAATACCTCAATGTTATATATTATCTCCGGATCCTCGCCTGGGCGTGGTTTAGGTATTAACACGGGTATTCCTTGGAACCAAGATTCCCACACCGTTGCTAAACCGCCCCTCGTTACCATTATCTTTCTCCTCGATTTTCCGCTAATGGATGATAAGGCTGCATTGGCCTCGGAGACCCCGGATCCAAGTATTTTTACTCCTCTAAACCTATATATGTCGCGTCTATATTTATAGATGGCTGGTGGTATTATTATTGCATCGGGAAAATTTGATCCCCTGGCGCAAGCCCCAGCAGGCGCTGAAACAAAGGTCAATATGCCTGACTCAACCCTTCTAAACCACTTTATTATAGCCATATCTATGTCTTCCCCAAAATCATTAACGTAATTGCTCAGTATCACATGTTCATGAAGAGACAGCGTATATGATGGGAGACGCAGAACTGGATAAGCATTTATGTAGATGGGGTCATTGATCCTAACAACGAGATCCCGACCAATTGAATCCCGGACCCTTAATGAACCTATTGATGCATCTATAAATCTCTTCTCTATATCCTCGCCAATGAGGGGCAACTTCTTTGCGTAATCAATGAATGGACCGCCCCAATATAGTGCAGGACTTAATATGTCGCCTAGTTCCTTGCTTAGCAGGTAATCCTGGCCAAATTGGGAAAGTATTTCGCGTTGATTGTGATATATCCATGGAATTATTATGGGAATATCCATATTCAAGTATCGCTTAACTAATTTGGCTAATTGATATGCCCGTGTGTATGGTCCGTTACCATGATTAAAGGACAGTATCAGGGCATCCATGGAGTATCGATTTGCAATTAGTCGGCTACGCATTTAAAGCGTTGAGTATCATCTGGAAAAAGTTTATATAGAAGCGATCTAAAGGCACGCCCAATATGAGCTCGCAAGCATACTTAACGCAAATAGGAGGAGTACCTGTACTAGTGCTAAAGGAGGGAACTCAAAGAGCCTTCGGAAAAGAAGCGCTCAGGGTAAATATAATGGTGGCCAAGGCCATAACAGAGGTAATGAAGTCCACGCTAGGTCCAAAGGGAATGGATAAAATGTTAATAGATAGCCTAGGCGACATAACCATAACCAATGATGGAGCAACCATCCTAAATGAGATGGATGTACAGCATCCAATAGGCAAATTACTGGTGGAGATATCAAAGACGCAGGACGACGAGGTCGGAGATGGAACCACTACCTCAGTAATATTAACTGGCGGGTTACTGGATGAGGCAGAGAAATTGATAGATAAGAACATTCACCCAACAGTGATAATAACTGGCTATAAGAAGGCACTAGATGTAGGCATAGAGCACTTAAGGAAGATAGCGATACCAGTTAAGCGCGATGATATTGAGGTACTGAAGAAAGTGGCTGCAACGTCGATGCATGGAAAAATAAGCGAAACCGTTAAGGACTACTTCGCTGAGTTAGCCGCAAAGGCAATGATACAAGTCGCAGAGCAGAGGGGAAATGAGTGGGTGGCTGACCTCGATAATGTTCAAATAGTAAAGAAACATGGAGGTAGCCTCTTCGATACTCAATTAATAGATGGTATAGTCATTGATAAGGAGGTAGTCCATGCATCAATGCCTAAGAAAGTAGAGAACGCAAAGATAGCCCTCCTCGATTCACCGCTGGAGGTAGAGAAGCCGGAGATAGATGCTGAAATAAGGATAAATAGTCCAGACCAAATAAAGACATTCCTGGATGAGGAAGAGAACATACTTAAATCATATGTTGATAAGTTGAAGGCAGTCGGCGCAAATGTGGTGTTCACGACAAAGGGAATAGATGATATTGCCCAGTACTACCTAGCGAAGGCCGGCATAATGGCGGTGAGGAGAGTGAAGAGGAGCGACATAGAGAAGCTGGTCAGGGCCACCGGAGGAAAACTGGTCACCAATATAGAGGACTTGACTCCAAACGATCTTGGTTACGCTGGACTAGTGAAGGAGGAACGGGTTGGAGACGAGAAGATGGTGTTCGTGGAGCAGTGCAAGAACCCCAAGGCCGTCAGCATATTGATAAGGGGAGGATTCGAGAGGCTAGTGGATGAGGCGGAGAGGAATCTAGTGGATGCATTGAGCGTGGTCTCCGACGTTATTGAGGAGCCATATATAGTGCCCGGCGGTGGAGCTGCAGAGATGGAGGTAGCTAAGGTTGTTAGGCAATATGCATCCAAGGTAAGCGGGAGGGAACAGTATGCAGTCGAGAGCTTTGCTTCGGCAATAGAAACCATACCGAAAACCCTCGCAGAGAATGCTGGTCTGGATGCAATAGATATACTTACAGAGCTGAGGCACGTGCATGAGAGCAAGGAGGATGGATGGAAGTATGGAGTAAATGCATTTTCAGGCAAGGTAACTGACATGACTGAGGGCAACATAGTTGAGCCGCTCTCGGTTAAGGTTCAAGCAATGAAGGCGGCCGTGGAGGCCATGACTATGATAATGAGAATAGATGAGATAATAGCCGCAAGCAAGATAGAGACTCCCAGCGGCAAGGGCGGTGAAGGCGGCGCCGGCGGAGAGAACCCGCCCAGCTTCGATTAAAAACCTAATAAGAATTCAATATTTAATTCCTATATATAATTTTGTTCCGACTTGTGGCGCATTGCTTACATTATTAATGCTAATTATGAAGCCGCCGGCGGATGCCTTATAGGAATTATCGCTTGATGCATAAACTATTCCCCACATGTAGATGCTCCACTTGCTTGGATCATCCTTTTCTTCGGATATCTTTACATGAACTCTTTTACCGATGCCGGATGAGAAGCGGGACGGTATCTCTATCACTATATCATTGCCTAGGAATAACCTAGTTACTTGCCCCTCTGTTTCCAACTTGGTTACATCTAGGTCAGTTTCATATGAGTACATGATTTTCAATGTACCAAAGCACTTAAAAGCATTGCTTCGCTTTGCTTTCATGTCGCTCGCCGAGAGCAATAGACGATTCCTAGTGGAGGTCGCCTCCATGCTTGGCAAGAAAGTTATTGTAAATACTGAAACTGGTTACTATAGGGGAACCTTGGTTGGAATGGATAATAACCTCAACATAGTGCTAAGTGAGGCTGTAAACGATAAGGGAGAGAAAGCAAGCAAAGTTTTGATATCATTCAGTAATTGGCGCGAGGTTATCTTGATTGAGCAATACTTGGATCTAGCCGATTTCGCCAAGGAACTGGATAAGTATTTCCCGGGAATGGTAAAATACATACAAGAAGCAAACATTATCCAAGTTGGGGAAGGCGTTAGGGTTACTCAAAATGGTATAGAGGGATCCGGATTAACGGCTAAACGCGTGAAGGAGCTTTTCGATAACTACCTAAAGAGGAGACAAGCATAACGCTCCGGAGGGGCAAATGTTCGAGATAATAGATAAAGATGACTTGGCTCGCATTGGATTGATTCACACCGTCCACGGAGTCATTAGGACCCCAACCATGTTTCCAGTCATTAATCCAATAAAGCAAACCCTGCGGCTTGATGAGATTAAGGAGGCCGGATTCAATCACTTCATAACCAATGCGTACCTAGTTAAGGTGAATTATGGAGAGATAGCCGCCGAAACTGGGCTTCACTCCCTCTTTAATTGGGATGAACCTATAATGACGGATTCCGGTGCGTATCAATTGCTTCAATATGGATATATAGATGTAGACCCAGATGATATAATTAGTTTCCAAGTAAAATTGGGAACAGATATAGGAGTCATCCTTGATTTGCCCACAAGCGTAGGAACCCCACGGGATATAGTTATTACCGAGGTAGAGGAGACTATTAGAAGAGCTAGGCGGGCTCTTATGCAGTTAGATGATGAAGACCCCAACCATCGCATGCTAAGAGTGGGGCCTCTCCAGGGAGGAACTTACCTTGACTTGTTGGCATATTCATCTAGGATAATGGGGGCCCTTGGTTTCGACATATACGCAATAGGTAGCCCAACAACATTGCTTGAGGAATATGAATTATCGGGTATAATTAAAATGATAATTACGGCTAAATCAAATACGCCGCCGGGTAAACCCATTCACTTATTTGGTGCTGGGCATCCCCTCATAATGCCGCTGGCTGTCCTTCTCGGAATTGATTTATTTGATTCTGCATCCTACGCATTATTTGCACGGGATGAGCGGATCATATTGCCCGATAGAACCGCTAGACTAAGCGAGTTAAGCGATGATTATTTATTATATGCATGCGGTAAATGCCAGAAAACAGTGAAAGAGATAAGGGAAATGCCTAGAGATGAGCGGGAACACATATTAGCTCTCCATAACCTTCATGTAATTTCGCATGAGTTGCAAGAAATAAGGCAAAGAATAGCGGAGGGGTCTCTTTGGGACTATGTGGAGGCCAAGGCTAGGCAGAATATAAATCTATATAGAGCCTATAAACTTATAAGAAGCAATACATTCAAGCGATTAATTAATAAGTTGGGCAGTGAAACCAAAGCAAATACACATGAAATAGCGGTATTTGATTCCATTGATGCAGAGAGACCGGAGGCAATACTATTTAGACGACGGATTAAGAGAATTAGGAAATCAGGGGAGAGGGCCATAATATTATTGGGGTACCGTGAGAAACCCATTATAAGATCACCTCTTGCCCCCTTGTTAGAGCGAATAATTAGGTGCGGCGTCGATGTTTACGTATTGGATGGCGTCCTTGGAATAATTCCCTTGGAGCTAAGCGATGTCTATCCAGTCCCACAAATCAATAGCGATGTAATTATAAATAAGAAGACAATAATGACATACAGAAAGACAGTAATAATAGTTTCAGAGGATCACATTAAATACGTTAATCTAATTGATGTAAAGGGGGAGAAAGACATATTAATAATACCGAGTTACAGAACCATTTACTCATACATTAACGATATATTCTCAAGGATCAATTGCAAGCAACCATGAAAGAGAGCAAGTAATTTCATTGACCTAAGCATTACATTGTGGGCACCTTTATGTAGGGGATACCCATTATAACGAGGAAACCTACGTTACAAGATCAAGGAGAGACCACAAGAGGAAAAGTTTGCCGTTCCTCCAATCTTAAAGCGATATGACATTAATAATGTTAGGGAGGTTATATATAGAGCGAAGTCTCTCTGCGTCCCTCTAATTGCTTCATTTGTTTCTGTACTTCCTCCTCAAGAACTTGGGCATCCTCATATAGCTTAGATAAATCAATCTTAATATTGAATTTACCCGCAAAGTAGGAGAGACCAGTAGCGGCTGCCCTGGGGTCTGCCAAGGATGGATTAGCGTAGGGAAGTATTGCCATGGCTGGATAAGATCTATAGGAGAACTCATTCATCATTATTGCAAGCGGGCCTAGAACTAGGTAATGATCATTCAATAAGTTATCAATTACATCCCTCTTAGTAGTCATTATTTTTACTCCACTCTCGTCGCCAGGATCCCTTAGGGACGCATCGAGACCGCCAAACAAAATCACGTTCTTAAATCGAGATGTGATAACCCACTTAGCTAACTCCTTGGATGCAGAGAATAATTGCTTATCAGGTATTCCATAATTAAACGCAGCAATAGTAATTCCATTGCTTGGGCAATAATATATATCGCCTGGAGATGAGAGCCGGCCCTTCATGTATGATGTGTAGGGCATGGCTATTCCCATAAACCCAATCCTATTGCACTCCATTGATGATACTAAGTGGCGCACTGCCAAGTAACCTACTAATCCTACTCCATGGAATCCAGTAATAAAGAAGTCCGTATTGAGTATTGGCTCGTTTAAAATTATATTAGGCATTAGGAACCTCCTCCTCCAGCCTTTTTAATCTACTGACAACATTTAATAATGAATTTATTTCAGCATCTGAATCAATCATATCAAGGGAGGAACCATCTACGAGACAAGTGAAGTTATACATGGATGCCTCACTATCTGGATACCGGCGAAAACAAGTGGGGCAGACATAGTATGAGGAATCATGGAGCGACGCAATTACGTGCTCTAATTTTCTTCGTGTTTCCCTGATTATCCACTTAATGAACTTATTTATCACCTTGTTATCTATACTCCAACGCATTTCTTGCATTGTTCCATATTCTAAGGTCTCCTTTCCCCTCGCAACTAATCTGACGCTATCCAACAAATGAAGGACACGGCGAACCTCTACTGCATTAACTCCCAATGTGGATGCTATTTTCTCGTCAGGCATAGCTTCCCCCTTGCTTAGTAATGTGTTTATTATGGCTACAGCGAGCTTTCCAAGCTCTGGATTATCATACTCTATTGTTATTCTCCTATATACGTACTCTGTGACTACGCTTACTAATTGCTGCTGCATCGCCGAGACTCAAGGCTATACTTTAAAAAGTTGAGCCAAAATTGTTCTATTTAGCAGGAACCTGTTTTCGCTAACTTCACTATATTGTCTAGGAACTGGTTTAACTTGCCTTCTATGTATCCCTCTATTATTCGTTGACCTACCGCAGCCATTATGCCACTCATACTGAGATCAGCATCATATGATATCTCGCCATTACCTATCGTTGCCGTTATATTAGAGTCGAGGGTAGTTCCTGGACCCTTGCTGCGAAGCCTTAATTTAATCGACTTATTGGATTCATCTATTTGAACAATGCTTATCGAGGTATTGAAGTCCCCACGCACTGGCCCCATGTGCACAAATAATTTCATTTCATAGTCTTGACCATTCTTTTTGACCTCCTTGACATCAGGAACGCACTTGATCACATCATCAAGCCGCCCAATGATTAATTTCCACATGTCCTCTGAACCCATGTCTATGGGTCGTTTACCAATGAGCTTCATGGTTATGTTACGCTTCACTTTTGAATTTAAATTTTCCCATCGCGGCGCTTGAATTCCTTCCCTGAATTTCATGGAAACATTTTAATAAAGTAAAGCAATGAAGCCCAAAATGATATGTACAACAATAAATGATAATGGAGAATTGGAGATATTCTCAAAGGCGGATTATATAGTGCTTGTAGACAATGGAGAAATAGTACATAAAGAGAAGAACCCAGCCCTAAAAGCCAGAGAAAAAAGGCCAACAGTAGCAAAAAGATGCTTAGAGCTGGGAGCTGACACGGTTATAGCTCCACATGGATCCCTCTGCTTTCCCTCATATACAATACTGAACGGTAAAATAAAAAGAATATATGCAGCAAGGAGAGGCGATAAATTAAATGAAGCAATGGTGTGGCCAGTTAATATGGGCGAGATCGCTTATTCCTCATTTCTAGCAACATGGGAACGACTAACTCACTTAACCAGGAAAGTTAATCCGGAAATATGATAGATGATGTTTCATTCTTTATTTAGGGCTACGGCAATATAATGATCCTTTTAGGAGGCGCCCATCATTTTCGCAATCTCATACAATACAGGGGGCTTCCAATAAAGCATGGCGCGTTCCCTTAATATTCCAATTATCCAAATGACCAAGAAAGCAATATCGAATAAGTACCCTATTACCCTGAATATTATAAATAAAAATGGAACAAATAAAGTTGCAATTGATAGTATTCCTAATATAACATCGATCACTATGATCACTAGTCCAAAGGTTATGCTTAAATAAGACCAATGCTTCACGTAATTGGAGTTTGGTTTAATTATTATGCCCAATATACCGCCTATTAATGGTATTATCCAAGCTATGAGCGCCCATGTGTGCTCCTCATTATCTATTTGGGACATAATTTCCTGAAAGAAATACCATATATAAAGTTTTCCCAATTAGCTTAATCTAAGTAAATTCCAGTGATGAATAATTAACCAATTAATAATAAATCAATGACCAACTAATCCCCTTTCTACCTTAAAGGGCAAGGTATATCGTCCATTTTGTAAATAATGATGAGGAGGAGAGCAAGCCTCGCCCCTCTCCAGGATAGGGTAAGTTTTTAAATAACCTAAATAGAGCCTACAAAGATATAATTTTTAAAGGAAACTGGATTCTCATAGCTTCATGAATAGCATGGAGAAGCGGAGACTCCTTGTGAAGTATTTCAGGTTAAGTCATGATGTTGGGTTAAATACATTAATGGGAGGCAATATGAGCGTGAGAATTAAAGATATTATTCTGATAACGCCAAGCAATTTCTCCAAGCTAGAATTAAGTGAAGATGATGTGGTTGAGATTAATATGAGTGGAGAAGTAGTGCAAGGGAACAGAAAACCATCCAGCGAGTGGAGAATGCATGTTGAAATATATAAAAGAACGAAATATGATGTAGTCTTTCATGCCCATCCTCCTAATGTATTAGCATTAAGTAATTCGGGCATAGAGCTAGATAAATCCTTTAGTGAATTGAAATCCTACTCCCGCGGCGTGGGAATGGTCCCCTACATAGAGCCGGGCACCCAAGAGCTGGCTAACGAGGTGGCTAAACGCATTGAGGAGGGAAATGATTTAGTAATACTCGAGAAGCATGGCGCGGTTGCCGTGGGTTCCACGATAGAGGAGGCATTTAATAAAATGGAGGTATTAGATATGGTAGCTTACGTTACGCTTAATACTATTAAAAAATAGAATGTCATTTCATGCCTCCATATATTGAGGGGAATGATCATTCATGGTTTATAGAACCGGGGACCCAAAGAGAACCATAAAGCCCCACTCTTTAGGATGGATGGGCGGTAATGAGAATTAACATGTAATCAAGCTATTAAGTATATTAGAAACTTAGTGCTTAAATAGTTGATAACTTCGCTATATGCATGAGCCGAATAGCCAGGGTTAAGGCATTGCTTTATAGAAAGCTTTTTCACCTAATACTATCGGTGTTTCTCATTGCTCCATTCATAATAGGACTCCAGCTCCAATTAATAACGTATTATTATTTAATACTTCTATTTCTAGCAGCCATGTTATATGCCACTCAATTAAAGAGACCCATAATATCGCTGGTGATAAGCGAGGCGCTAGATGATGCTCGACAATCGTTCAGGGATCAATTAATAAAGATCTTAGGCACAATTCAACGAGGAGGAGGAGAGGAAGTTATAATGACATTCAATAAATTGGAGAACATGTTTAATGACACATTGAAAAATATAGAGAGGGATTATGAGAAGCGGGGTGGATACCTAGGCGTATTAATGGGCGCAATCGGTGTCTATGCATCATATACTGCATTTGGGTCATATGCCGCATACGGCATCTTAGCATTGATTTTCTACGATACATTCAGCGCATTAATTGGAACAGCTATTGGGCGGCATAAATTGCCGTACTCAACCTCCACAATAGAGGGATCAATAGGGGGCCTAACCATTTACATGCTTGTGCTTCTAGTGCTAGGACTCAGGCCCATAGATCTGGCTGCACTCGGCGCCGCCGTGGTTATTTCCGAGGCTTATGGAGTCGAGGACAACTTAACTATACCGTTAATAGCATCCCTGGTAGCTTTTCTCCTAGGTACTCCAACCACATTATAGGGATCATCTATGAACTTAATTGAGACCATTTACGAGGAGAACGGTAAGATACTGCATAATTCTTTTCTTCCTGAATCCCCATTATTTAGATGAGGGGATGGCCAATTTCCTATGGCGCGTTTCTCCAAAAATGTTAAATTATGTGGATGGCATTAGGCCGCGTGAGCATTTCCATTGACTTACATGATTTGGAGTCCTTGGTTGGACGTAAGTTAGGAATAGATGAATTAAGGGAAGTCATTAAATATGCAAAAATGGAAATAGATAACGTAGATGGCGAGAAGGTTGAGCTAGAGGTCACTCATGATAGGCCGGATCACTTCTCAGTCGAGGGAATAGCAAGGACATTTAAGGGAATCCTAGGCATTGAAGTAGGATTAGCTGAGCTTAAATCTGTATGGAGAACTGATTTATCGCATATAGATGATGTTCCAAATAGGAAGTACGTTGTCTTCGCTATAATGCGTGGTTTCTCTCTCAGTGATGAAGCTATTCGCCAAATGATACAACTGCAGGAAAAGTTGTCCACTATTTATGGAAGGAATAGGAGGAGAGCATCCATAGGAGTTTATGATTTATCAAAAGTGGATCTACCAGTAGTGTATAAGCAAGCAAACATAGATGATGTCTCATATATACCTCTAGAAATGAATAGGGAGATAAGAGGCACAGAGCTATTCTCGCTGGAAAAAGGGAGAATGTATGGAGAATACGCAATGCTTAATGGGAAGGTACCCATAATAGCTGATAGCAATGGTAGAGTTTTAGCTGTAGCACCAGTGCTAGGCAGTGAGTCAACTAAGGTTGATCCCAACACTAGGGATATTTTAATAGATGTTACGGCAACTGATATCAAGTCATTAAGGGAAGTATTCACTATCTTTGTTTATGGTTTACGGGAGAGGACACTTAATCACGTGGTTGAATTAATAGGAACTAATGCTCTTAGCGAAAAAGACCTAAATCCAACTGAGCGGCAAATAGAATTGAGTGATATCAATAAGCGACTAGGCGTAAGTCTCAATATGGATGAGGCATTGAACCTATTATTGAGGGCTAGGCATGATGCAAGCAAGATAGATGAAGACTTAATTCAAGTGAAGATCGCTCCATATAGGCTGGGCGTAATACATGCTGTAGATATAATAGAGGATGCTGCCATAATTAAGGGATACCACGAGATACCCGGCATAAATCCTTCATCCCCATCCAGCGGACGGTTACACCCAATAACTAGACTGGTTGGATTAATTAGGGAAGCGATGATAGGGCTAGGGGCTCAGGAAGTAATGAATTATGTGCTTACTGATCCTTACTTAGCATCGCTTGGGGGAACGCCCATTAAATTGGTTAACCCAATAAGCGAGCTTTACTCCATGGTTAGAACAGCTATATGGCCTCAACTAGTTTCCCTTCTAGCTAGGAACAAGACTCTGGCTCCAAGGAAACCTAAAGTATTCGAGATTGGTAGAGTGGCTTCCATTGATGACGGCAGCGTTATTGAGGAGAACCATTTAGGGTTCGCAATTACCGGCAATGAAGTGACACTAACCGATGTGCTAGTTATGTCCAGTTCATTAATTAATCAACTAGGACTGAAGGCCAGCTATGAGGCAATAAATGAGGAAAACGGCATAAATGGCAGATCAGTTAAGATAATTGTCAATGGCTTCACCATAGGCAAGGCATTTGAAGTTAATCCAGATATATTGATGAAGTTAGGGCTGGAGAACCCAACTGGCATATTCGAGGTGAGCATCGATGAATTACTTAAGCTTATTTTTCAGTAATGGCGGCGTGAGGGAATGATAATTAAGAAACTCATGTTTAGCCACAAGTGCGTGGCTGGTTTTGATGGAATAGCAACTACATCTATTGCATTAATTAATAGGTATATGCTGCTCAATAATGCAGAGTGCATAAGGGCAATCTACATTAATGATTTATTGCAAAACATACTTATGGATACCAAAATACTTAGATTTATTAATTCGCATAATATCGAGTTAATAATTCCCACGCGGATAGCCGTTAATTACGATAATCTAAGGAATTTAGTAAATAGATTCGCTATATATCTAGATGCTAGTTCTATTATTTCGGCAAATATTGATGGAGTGGTTCTGCCATTTCTTTCGCCTAGCATTAATATCAGTGAAGCAAGAATAAGCAGGTTATATGTGGAGATCAATAGAATAACCGTGAGAAGGGGCTTCAACTTGGTCTCTAATATTCCATTAATAAATACCGATAATCTTAGCGAGCTATACCTCATTTATAAAACATAAAGCATCTGACACTCTCCCCTGGGTATTGCGGGGCCCGCCTCCGCTCCCCATACCCAAAAATTCAGGGGACAATAACGCTCCCCGCGCAAGCACCTAAAAACCTAACCATGCCCCTTAGAAGGGGCAAGGCTTATCGTTCCTTATCAAGGCTTGGCGGAGACATCAGTGCATCGCAGCCACTATGGAGTGATATATATCATTTATCGCCTCCTTCCACCTGAATTCATGCCTCTCATAATCCACGTAATTCCTCACTATATCTTTTTTATCGAAGGAGACGTGAATGCTGCAATGAGGACAGTATAGCATCAAGGATACTGGGTTCTCCGCCAGCACTAAGTTACTGGCCTTACATGAGGGGCATTTATAATAGGTTTGCACTTCCATGAATGATGGTATCAACGCATTGTTTATAATGTGAACATCTATTTTAACCAATAAAAATAAAAAAGTCGTTGAGACTTATTGTCGCAATGAAAATCGAAAGTTTCGGTGACAACCCTTGGATCACTATCATTAGAAGCCATCCGCTAAATAAGGAGAGGATGGAATACTTTAACTCATCCTCAAAGGAGTATAGTGATTATAAAAGGAATTAAGCCAAGGGCCACTGGTATAGGAAGCGCAGGAGCATAGCCCCTCCTGGGAAGCAGTACCTTGATCGTTATAATGAAGCCGATTGATACGCCAACGATAGATCCCAGAACTGTTAGAAATGCAATAAATGCCCCATAACGAATTGAGGAAATTATATCTAAGCTAGATATCATTGAGTAGACAACTAGATCACCAACTCCTACGCCCAAATCGCCTAGGTCAACCATTAATCCCTTCAATATATTACGCTTCTCTCTCCTTTCCTCATTACCATTAGATTCAACTAGTTTTCCTAATAATCCCTTATATACCATGAAAATATCATATATAGCCAATGCAGCTGGCAATATCAGCAATGTGAGGGGAGGAAATGTTATTGACAATATGGTTCCAGCCATTGAACTATAAAGCGTTATACTTATCACGCTGCACACTCCTTCCCTGGCTAAGGCACAGTAAACTATAATCGTCGAGACCACAACAGCCAATGCATAAAAAACAAATGCATTATACAATAAGAACGCACCATACCGGTATGAGAATACCCCCATGAAGAACAAAATCATTGAAAACACCATAATTGTGATCAAGGTAGCCTTAACAGCCGTAAAGAGCCGTATCTTACCATACTTCACCATAGCGTATATTAGACCAGTCATGGCTATCATTAACATTATAACTATTAAGACATTATAGATGCTTGACTCCACGGTATTGCTTTGATTAAATGGGGGACCTGAGGGGACATATGTGACATGAATAGATGCTAAGCCAACGGATAAAATAGAGCCAAGCACCATGGCTGCCACCGGCACCATTAAATATAATGTCCACTTGCTTTCCATGAATCAGTTGGCCAGGTACAATGCATAATAAATATTTTTACTAAGAACACCTCCTACTCCACTGGGGAACCTCAATATCATTATTAAACATAAATCCTATTTTTCTTGTTAAAAATGGTAATATCCATATATTAATGAATTTGCCCATGATTATGTGACCCCCATCCAGGCCATTTTTCTATAAGTGAAAAACTTATTTACCTATGGAGAAATATAGGGAAAGCAAAATGATATCGTTACCTAGCGTCGTGTTAAGCGGATTAAATATGGTATCTAGCGAATTAGAGAAAATTTTTATGGGAATTGATATGCCAGAGGCATTAAAAAATGCCGTTAGGCATTACTTAACTAATAGAGGAAAACTAGTGAGGCCAATGCTAACTCTATTAACCACATATTCTCTTGGCGGCAATATAATAAATGCAGTTAGGCCAGCCGTGGCAGTTGAACTAGTCCACATAGCCTCTCTGCTTCAAGATGATATAATGGATGGCCATGCAGTGAGGCGAGGAAGTAATACGCCGTTCCACATGTTTGGGCTGGAAAATACCATGCTTGCCAGCGATTTAATAATAGCTAAGTCGATAGAATATGCGATAATGTCGGATAAGAAGATTGTTTTCGAATTGATAAATGCTTCAATAAAGCTCTCCATTGGTCAATCATATGAGATGGAATATAAGTACATGAAGAAGACCACCCTAAATGATTATATAAAAACGGTTTCATACAAGACGTCATCATTAATAGAAGCTGCACTGGTAGTCGGCGGTTATGCTGCTAATGCGGATAAAGACACAATAGCTAAACTAAGGAAGCTGGGCAACCTCATGGGAATTGCATATCAAGTCAGGGATGATATAGTGGATTACTTAGGATTAGATGCTAACAACCCAGAGGATGCTGGGACAGGGTTAAACATAGTTACCATACTAGGGAGAAGGACTGAGGAAGCACTATCAATTCTCAATAAATACTTGAATGAGAGTATAGAACTAGCCAAGGATATATTTAAAACTAATAATTCCGAGATGCTGCAGTTAATATCATTTCTACGGCTAGAGGATAAGGTAGGCACATGATGCAACGCACAATAATTTACCTATCTGACCCCCTTCTCCGCCCTAAAGGACGAGGTTTTAAGTACATCCTACGAAGCGCATAATGGCCCCAATTCAAAGTCTCCCTTAAAATGAAGCAGTGAACTACCCCGCCCTTACGGACGGGGCATCCCCGCCTCGCGGTGAGGATTTCCTGCCTCCTCCAGGAAACTGGCTATACCCCTCACGAAAGGGGACTTTCGCCCCCTTAACCCCCGCTAAGTTAAAAATTTCATCGTTGACGATGCCCTCTATAAAGATGAGGGAATTTTATTGCATATGGCTCAGTATATTCTTTAATTTATGGATTACTTGAAGCGAGTCCATTCCAAATATGTAGGTTATAGGTTCTATTCCAAATCCACCCAAGTCTATCACTGCATCTAAATCCCTTAGCGATACATCGCGCGCAACTAGCTCTATTATTTCATCCTCTGTAGGAGCGGACTCATGAGATAATACTGAATATCTAAGTCTAGATAGCTTGATCGCATTCTCTATTTCATTATCATGCTTAATTGAGGCAACTGCCCGTACTTTTGGCTTTGCATGAGCGATGCTTAATAATATTCTCCCTAAATGCGTGCTTACCCCATATGATGGCAAGCCCCAAGCCTTCGGCATACCTCTCTCTATACCTATCCTGCCGGGAATTGCTGCTATATCCATCTCATTCCGTGGATCAGGAATCGCCTCAGCTATATTCATCAATACCCTAGGTATTAACTTAGTGAATTGAGGTAGGCTCTCTATCTCGTTAACTGCCGTAACTAGATTCCGTATGACTATATCCCTTGGGCTAAGCAGTAAACCGCATACCCTACAATCAATAGGTATCTTAGGATTAACGCGCCTATGAGATTCACAATAATCCAAATGGGATAAATTAAGCATTAATTTATTAGTTAAGTACTCTAGTGCAGCCTGAACCTTATTTGAAATCACAAGCGATGCAATCACGCTTGCTATTGAATCAATATCGCTTAGATCTAGCCCCTCTTCCATGGCCTTTCTTCTAGTTTCTTCATGGGCTGATAGTATTTTGTTAACCATTGGTTGAGTAACACCTAGAATCCTTGATATACTCAATTGAGTATAGCCGGCCTCATATAGTTTCTGCGCCACCTCGCTCTTTATTACTCTTGTTACATGATCAGAAACGAATTCAAGACCAGTATCTAGAGACATCAAGGCTTATGCTTAAGCTTATTTTAAAATGTGAGGGAACCGTAGCTATGCTTGCTCTATTATGGTAGATTCCTCCCCATTCTCCACAGACTCCACTAGGCTCAATATACTGCGCGGCTGGTAACCTACCAACATCTTCCAAAGATCTGATTCCCTATATATGCCATAAACCTTTCCCCTAGCGCTTCTCTTGACTACCTTTATAAGGCCCTTCTCCACCAATTCCTCAAGGAAGTTCCTTATAACCACACTTTCAGCCCGCGGGGACTTCCTGCTTTTGATGCTTATGTCCTGCGCCAACTTGCTTGGTCTCAGCGTAACTAGTCGACCTCTTGAATTTACCACTAGATCCTTCATTACCTGAAGTACATATATCTTTATATTTCGTGCATCCATAGCGGCGACAGCCACCACCTGCCTCTGGACCTGAGAGGAAGCCATGAAGAAATACCGCGTACTTATTTGCTTATAAATAATATCCCATATTAACACTGACATATATTTCTAAGATAGTGTTAAATTAACGGCTGGAAGAGAAAGCCATGCCCAATGTTCCCCCCTCTAGAACAACAAGACTTATTCCTCTATCGACACATTAGGGCAAATTTTTTAAACCATGCAGTGCTTCGGCTTGATGAGGTAAAGTGGGTAAGCGAATATTAGTGCAGAGAAGAGGACGAGGAGGATCACAATTCATTAATCCTAAGTGGAGACGCGATGCTCCCCTACGGTATGTAAGATACGAGGAATCCCAGTTACGGGAAACAATTAAAGGCATTGTGAAGGAATTAATGCACATAAGTGGGGTATTTCCGCCAGCTGCTCACATAGTTCTGCAGGATGGACGAGAAATGTATCTGCCGGCAGTCGAGGGATTATACGTGGGAAAAATAATAGAGTTCGGCACGGGGGCACGCGTGGAAACCGGTAATATAATGCCAATACAGTCCATACCAGAAGGAACGATGATATCCAATATCGAAAAGCGGCCTGGAGATGGAGGCAAATATGCTAGATCCAATGGATCATATGCAGTGGTGTTAGTGCACAAGGGCAACTTTACCAGCATACAGCTGCCCAGTGGCATAATAGTTGATGTAGATTCCCGTTCTAGGGCAACTATAGGAATAGTGGCCGGCGGCGGCAGAACAGAGAAGCCAATGGTAAAGGCCGGAGTAAAGTACCACCTAGCCAAGAGTAAGTCCTGGAAGTACCCATTGGTTAGAGGAAAAGCAATGAGCGCATATGCCCACCCACATGGAGGAGGATCCCACCAGCATGGAGGTACACCTGTACCTAGAAATGCACCGCCTGGTCAAAAGGTTGGATTCATAGCACCAATGTGCACTGGGCGCGGATGCAGAAGGGTTCGCGCACAAATGCAGCAACAGCAGCGGCAAGCCGCTCAAAGAACTACCCGCTGATAAAAATATTGTAATTAAAATTAATTCATACAAGTTAAAGCATCAATCTTCCTATTGGAAAGAAAAATCAGAGCTTTGATACGTAATAAAGAATGGCCATTCCCACGAGACTACTTGCTGTTATTGCTAGAGATGGCAAGGCTATAGTTTCGTCATAACCCATGATTGCCCACTTATAATAAGTCACAAGCATTACTAGCCCCTCCAATAAAAACATTAATGAAGCTACCAAGAGTAATCTACCGATCCTAGTGAAGCCTATTGAGTAATAGTTACGCACTATCATAATCGTCAGCAACAAGTCCCCAAACACTAATACAATATCTATAATCCAATATATGCCTATCATCTCTCTCCCCTCGCTGCCCTTACTGCACTATCAACTACTTCCCAATTCTTCTCCACATAATCACTTAGGAAATAAGGCATGCCATAGCCTTTATTAGCCCTAGTAACTAATCCATGCTTCTCCAATATCTCCAAGTGATAAATAATGGTTCTATAATTAACGCCCAAGTGCTTGGCTAACTGGTTTGGATTCATTGGTTTCTCCCGCAGTGCTAACATTATTTGAAACCTCATCCACCCACCTCGAGATCCTCCAAGCAACCATATAAGCATTCTCCTCCAATCCTTTATGTCGCTAAACATTATAGTAAGCGTATCCCTGCTCTCTCTTTTAAAGACATTTACTTGCTCCACGCATCATCCTAATATAGCCCTAATTAAAACAGTTTTTACAAATTACTTACAAAACATCATCACGGACAACTTATTGATAAATAAAGGAATCTATCCCCCGCCTTAAAAGGCTAGGTTTGTCACTTTTTATCACTATCTAATGAGGATAGCTCAAAAAATTAAAAATACCCTTTGTGAGGAAATCATCAATGTATACATCACGGAGTAACCATCATGAGCCGAGTAGTATCTCTATAGAAATAGAACTCGCAATCAATTTGGGAAACAAGTGCCATATAATTGCACAATCATTAATGGTTGATGAGAAGGACTTACCCTGTTGCATCTCCACTAGCTTATCATGCAGAAACAATGAGTTAATATATAGGGCAAGCACAGAAACCAAGGACCCATCGCTAATCTTAACGCTGCATAACACTGTGGATGACCTTATAAGAAGCCTAAAGGCATCCTTAGCAGCCGCAATATAGAGATTTAGAGATGTGCATTAAACCTATGACTTTTGAGTATTGGGTTGCTGGGCTTGGTTCTGTGTAGATGGAGGCGGTGAGGTATTTGATTGAGGAGTTCTAGGCACGGTTGGGGTTCTGGCAACCGGCCTCTTTTCTGTCTTCCTCTCATTCTCGGATCTAACCTTTAATATGCCCATGTATATGGCGCAATTAACGCAATACGTCTTTGTAACGTAGTACCTGGTTATTAATGCACCTTGCTTCTCTAGATCCTTAGCTAGGTCACCTGGTACTGGAGAGTAAGGCACTGTAACTCTAACTGCCTTTGACCTTGGCACTCGTCGGCCACAATTATCACAGTAGACTACAGACTCCTTCCCTTTATCTCCCTTATGGCGTCCACGATTCTTCCTCTTCTTTGGCATAGGCGACCTTGTATTCAACGTTTATAAATATATCGAAACCCGTAAGCGCAAACACGTGAGGCGGAGAGATTGTGAGGATATTCATTATAAAATCCGATACGGCCTACATAGATGCTGGGAAGCAAGCATTCCAATCCGGTAGGCTAGATGTAGTGCTTAACTCTATGCTGATCGCGATGATTGGTAGGCGCGCTGATAAATTAGTCATTAGGCAGAACGTGACTGTTATAGCGGTGATGCCGAGAAACAATCCGCCCATAATAATGATTAATTCAAATAAGTTACATGATCCAGTAATCAATGAAGCAGACCTTTTAAAATTCATTTTAAGCAATATAAAGAATGAGAAGCATATCGGAGTTCAAGGTAATATGGAGACAATAATACGTGATCTAAAGCGGGACAATTATGAAATATTTTATTTACATGAGAAGGGAATTCCCATCAGGAAATTCCTGCCTCTTAGCAATAAGACAGCATTCATATTAGGCAACCAAGATGGGCTTTCTCAAATGGATGAGCAGTTAATTAAACGAGAGGGAATAGCCGCAGTATCATTGGGGTCAAGGCCATATATGACATGGGAATGCATTGCCATACTTAATTCTATATTAGACGGCACAATAGGCTTAGTTTAAGATAAGCCAATACATGCATTGACCTTCTTCTTGCCTTGAGGAGGAGCATTCTTAATTTCTGAACCAATAAATCCAAAAAGGGAGACCACGTAGAATTTGTCCCATATTTCGACGTGGAAATGCTTAATAGTTAATTAAGTAATAGCCTGATGATGGAGTCAAAAGCATTTAAGCGATTCATAGATAAGTTAACTAAGGAAAATCTTTGGATCTACATAATTAGGGCTCTCATGGAGGGCGATAAGACCGGTTATGAGATAGTTAAATCAATAAAGGCCTTAGGTATATCAACTTCCACGGTTAACGTATATATGGTACTCTATAAAATGGAGAGAGAGGGCTTAATAAAATCTGTGGCCCATAACAATAATAAATACTATGAGAATACTCAAATGGGATTAACGGCATTTAATGCTGCATTAGCTTTCCTAGGCTCACTGGCTAATAAGCTTGGATGCGATTTTCGGTGTGGCTCATGATTGGCAAGATAAAGGATAAAATAGAGAAGAGAGTGGAGCCATTGGCATCCATTCTGCCGAGGCATCCCAACCTGATAACAGTGACTGGATTGCTATTGGCTATCTTATCCATTATTCCCGCCCATTATGGGAAGCCAATCATAGTATTAATGCTGGTTATTTTGGCTGGATTAATGGATGGATTAGATGGATTAGTTGCTAGGCGATACGGTATGGCATCCAAGTTCGGCGCATTCCTTGATTCCATGCTGGATAGGTACGTAGACTTCATATTGATAATGGATATAGTGCTTCTAGGGTTCTCAAATGAATCGCTTCTGGTGGGGTTCATTGCTTACTTGGGCTCCATCATGACCAGTTACGCCAGGGCTCGCGGTGAATCCCTTGGGCTAAAGATGATTGGAAGGGGATTATTCGAGAGACCAGAACGAACGATATATATTATCGCGCTATTGATAATTCTATCAATAATAAATGATTATTTTATTATATTATATGGGTTATCAATATTTGCTATATTAACCAATTTAACAGCAATACAACGAGGGGCAATAGTTGCTCGGGAATTAATTGAAAAAAATGCAAAGGTGCAGGGAAACTAGGCTTGGCGTGGCTCAGATGAAGCATACAGCAGTATTTTTAAGCACAAAATAATGAACCCTTTAGTGACACGCGTTGAGTGAGAGTGTAATAATATACGTGGAGAACAATAATATAGCCAAAAAAGAGGTTCTTAAGGGCGGTGTTTCAACTGTAGTGAAGGACTTAGCCAAGAAGTTAATAGAGGAATGGGATCCTAATGCTAGTGACTTCATTGTTCTAAAGGATCAATACCCAGTGAAGCTGGCTCTGCCTCTCTCCAAGGAATTAATGGATAAGCTATCATCATTTGACATAAAGAGGGTAGGCAATGAGGCGGAAGCATCTCTGCCCGTCTACGAAATAACATATAGCAATAAATGGGAGGAAGAAACATTTAAGGCTGAGCGATTAATAGTTATTTCTCCCTTCATAAATGATGAAGTAACTACACAGATAACTGATGCCGTAATTAATGCATTAAATGAAGATGCTGAAGAAGATGCAGAGCTAGAGTAGGAGTAAATTAATTATTAAGCATGCAGGCAATAATTAAATGAAGTGGACATTTACTGCAATATCAATTAGAAAAGCCTTGATCCTATTATAGATTCAAATGGTATATCCAGCGCATCAAGGACTTGCTCCAGCGATGATTCTAAGTACTCGATATATTTATCGACATCGACCTCATCTATCCTAGCCAGCTGAACTGGCTTAACCCCCTCCTTTGTCTTGGTTTTCACGAAGAATATTATGTCGCCGGGCCCTATTTTATATCCGTAAGGAACTAATTGAGCGGCGGCCTTGATGTGTTGTGGCTTATTGGCTTTATATTCAGCCATCCCCTTGGAAAGGGCTACCTTTATCATTAGCATATTAAGTGGTATTTCCTTGTTCTTTAACATAACATAGTATTCTCTCACCTTCTCTTGAATCATTTTAGTGACTTTCTCCACATCATTGATTGTTTCTATTTTAGCGAATAACTTGAGTACGTCGTTGAATGCCATTTTAGCGAAGTCCGGAGTATTGCGCTTCTTTCCCAATAATCCCTTTATATCCAGGGAACCATCACTAAGAATCCCCGCATAATTCTTTTTTCTGTTACTCATAGCTATTATTTTATATGACTTGTCTAACTCTATATCAATACCTAAATTATCCCTAACCCAACCTATTAACTCCTCCATCTTTACCTTATCCGGGTTAAAAATGAAGAGGCTATCTGTATCCCCATAAATCGGGTAAAGCCCGAGCTCCATGGCCCTAACCAAGGTTGTCGTAATGGATAATCGGCCCAATGCTGTAACTAGCTCAGCAAGGGGTGGGCAATAGAGGGGGAAAATCTCCGCGCCAAAGACTCCATAGGATGCATTTATGAATACTTTCAATGCTGCTTGTATTACATTATAATAATCCCTTAATGCCGGATTAGGCTCTGATTTAGCTAGTTTCTTATATACTTGAACCCTCATATCGCGAAGCAGCCCCACCAAGAGTGCTGTCATGCCTTTTCTATCCATACATACCCAATGATCCATATCCGGATATGGCCTATTAACCTCTTGGTCCTTCTCTGGGCACCTCACCGTCTCATAAGATAAATTCCACCTCTTTATTATTGATGGATATAGGCTAGCGAAGTCAAGGACTTGTACATTAGGAAACACCCCGGGCACTGGATCTATAACTATGGCCCCCAGATACTTCTTGCCCTTTATTATGGCCTTGGTAGCAGTGGTTCCCTTAGATTTAAGTATATCGCTTTGATTTGGAATGAGCCAGCCGCGCTTCCTATGCTCAAAGTAAAGCATATTGCGAATCCACGCAGATACTTGTGACCTAACCAAGTCATCTATAGGCGTCTTAGATATTCTAGCCATTAATACAATGAGCTTCATGACCAAATCATTATTATACGTAGTTAAGTGAAGAGTTAAAAGTGCGTCCCTGAAGTTATAATTAACTAATTCAATATAGTTCATTTCACTTATTGGCTTCTCCCTCGCAACTTTTGAGATACCGAGAAGTGAACCCGCTATAATATCAAGAGATTTTTCGCCACCCTTATATTTACCATTAAAGGCGTAAGTCTCTATAGCTCTTGAGTTAAAGAACTTATATAGATCGATATGAATGCCGAGAATGTACTTAGCCTCATCATTTCTAGTCAATGCTATGGGAATCTCATCCCTTTGAAAGCCCAACTTGATTGCCCTATTATATATGTATGTGAAGTCGAAATTATCACCATTAAATGTTACAACTATTGGATACATTGTCATCTCCTTAAAGAACTCCTTCAATAACTCCTTCTCTGAATCGAAGAATAGCAACTCAACATCATTAGACATCAATTTACTTAGGTCACTATCCTCCAACTTTATTTCCTTCCTCTTTAACACCAATACTCTTCTTAATCCATCGCTGCCCGCTAATCCTATTGCTATTATTTCATAGGGAGCCTCCTTGGGATTAGGTATCTTGTTCTCCTCAGGCGTGAATACTTCAATATCTATGGCCACTCTCTTTAAGTCTGGAACCGGAGTCTGAAATATGGGGAGCCACTCATTAAAGGCACTTAGGAACTCCTTATCATTACCGTAAAGAGCTTGGCCCTGTCTCAATAAGTCCTCGGGTATGGTAGTCTCAACTTTCACTAACTTTCCATTATCTATTCTATAAAACATACCTGGAATAAGCAGCCTATCAAACATATATGATAAGTGATACTTTATCTTCGCTTCCCAAGTCTGGCTTAAGTACTCCCTTATTGAGTTACCCCGTCCACCAATGCTTAAGGGATCCTTAGCATACACTTTAGTAAATGTCTTATACCTAAGATCAAGAGGATCAAATTTCTGAACAACCTCTAAATGACTGAAACCCTTATGTGATATGATCTCCTTATGCCTAGTCACTATCTCCTTAGGAGACTCATCCGTTAATAAGTAAGATCGATGGCCAGTATTATCATACCAGAAATAAATTCTATCATTTGCAAAGTCATACAACTTAGCTAAAGCCTTGCCTGTCTTCCCATCATAAATCAAGGATAATAATATGGCCGGCGGAGAATTAAGAGGCGTCTCACCCACAAGGGTTACTTGAATCTCTTCCTCCTCCTCAATCTCCTTAAATTGCTGCTCCTCTTCCTCCTCCGGTTCCTCTATACTCATTGCTTAAACTATTGATTAAACCATTAAAAACCTTGCCACTCATAACCAAAATAATACTGGAGAAGAACCATCATTCCTTGGCTAATAGCCAATTACTTGGGAAATTGAAATTAATTAGCGCCCAGGGTCTCTATTATTCTCATTATTTCAAATCCAGTGGTATTACCTCCTACTATGGCTCCCCTATTATTAACAACGGAACCGCCTCGGACAAAACCGATGCCTCTATTAACAGTTCCAACATTAACTTTTACCTTGAAAATGTCGCGAATAGTCTTCACATCATCATCGCTTGCATCCGGCGTTAGCAATACTCCATTATCATTCACCAACGCTATTGAACCTATAACATATGAACCACACAACTCGCCCTGAATCACCTCAGTATCTAAAACATCCGCTATCCTCCTTAATAGTTCCTTCTCGATAATGCTTGACACAAGGGCGACCCTATTATTGGCTAGGATTAAGTTAGACAATGCAGTATACTTGGTCGGCATTATCTCAATATTTATGTCGCTTAGTGATTTTCTTAATTGATTAACCTCATCATCGGTGGCTATGTTGGGCAATATGATTCCATTATCATTACCGGCAATGAATATGCCTATCAAGTTGGATTTAGCTATTGTTATGGGAATAATTTCTACCGATAATGCATCAATTACTCCTTGGTGCAATCTCTGAGGGGCATCTTGAGGAACTAAGGCATACTTATTATTAGCAAATATATATACGCCTACTGCATTTGTTCCATAGATAGTTAACGGAACTACCTCGAATTTACCCATAAGTTGAACCATTTAATGTCATTGCTCAGCCGCTAAATCTATTAATGCGCTTCCATCCTCATATTTAATCATTTTTACCCTTATTTTCCTAGGAGGCTTCTGAATCCCTCTGCTCCACATTACCTCATTAACGGCCGGGGAAATATTGACCTTGGTGGGCTCCACATCTAAGTGACGCGCAGCCAATGATCTTAACATTCGTATACCATATGGAGTCCTCTTAGTTCTAGATACTTCCCTAGTGCGGCGTAAATTGACATTCATGGTTATTTCCTTTATTGATTTTTTCTCTTGTTGCTCACTCATGGAATTCACCCTCCTATAGTCCTAATTTATTTCTTCTCCAGTTTCTTTTGGTGTAGGAGAACGTAACTCTCCTGTTAGTCTTTACTATAACCCAACTCGGTGGATTCCTATTCCTCCTGCCGGCAGCTGCTAGCCGTAATTTTTTCCCAAGCGGCTTATGGCTTGCCATTATGCTTCACCTAAACCTTATCCTGTAGTCTTTTTTAGTTTGTTGGTATATGGCCTCCAACATTCTCTTCACATCCTCGTCAGTTACGGGTACCCTTATCCTATTAGCTTGGGCCAAGGCTATTATCTGGGACTCCAAGGCTTGAACCAAATCAGGCTTTACTAGCCTTAAATTATCCAGTCTATTTCTGGCCTCCGGGGTAAGAATAGTCCTAAGCAAAGCCCTCTTTTGGGCCTCTATTTCCCGTTGCCGCTCCTCCTCGGCAGCCTTCTTCTGCATCTCAGCCATTTTCCTCTGCCTAATTGCCTCTATGTCCTCATCCTCACCATAATTCTCCGAGTCATCTCCATAATCCACACTCATGAATTTACCGAACCGCATTTAGCTTAAAAACTTTTAACGGGAAGCACTGAGGAAAATCCCCGCCAAGATCAGTAAGCTTTAAATCCTAGGTTGGCTTGGTTTGATGAAATGTCAGCTACCACTAAGGCTAATAAAGGCATAGGCAAAAAAATAAGGGAATATATTAACCTGATGCTGTGGGTATTCAAAGTAGCCAAGAAGCCCGATAGGGATGATTATATGTCTATTGTTAAAATAGGCGGCTTATTAGTGGTTGTGTTAGGGGCCTACTCATTAATATTTAACTTTATTTTCTATTTACTTGTCACACCCCACTTCTCAATACCGTACCCGGAAAACATAATAGTGCTGGCAACAATAGTGGTAATAATAGCCGCATTATCAATAGTGCTAATAATATCAACGCGAAACATGGGTAAGCAAACGAGGAAAGGGAGCAAATCATGAGCGAACAAAGCGAGTGCCACTTCATAGCCATACGCACTGTTACTGGGCAGGAATATAACGTTGCAGTAATAATTAAATCAAGGATTGATGCATTGAAAAACTCCTCCCAACCATCCAACTTCAATGTGCCATCCGTGACCGTAATGCCTGACATGCCAGGTATTGTTCTAATAGAAACGGAGTTCCCATATCTCGCAGCCACTCTCTCTCAGGGAATAAAACACGCCCGAGGAATAATAAAAGGCAAAATAAGCCTCAGCGACTTAACTAAATCATTCGAGAAAGAAGTTGAAGTAAATGTTGGCGACACCGTGGAGGTCATATCCGGACCATTCAAGGGATTCAGGGCAAAAGTGATAGACGTGAACAAGAAGGCTGGAACCGCGCGATTAGAAGTAATAGATGCATCATCCCTTGTTCCCATAACCATATCACTCCAACACATCAGGAAGATTACTCAATAAAATTCTGATAACTCTCCTCACAAACCCGAAAGGATTGAGAGTTATACAGTGGGTTCTCCACAGGGTTCCCCTAGGCCCCAGGGATACGACTCAATAACAGCCAAGGCCAAATCAATTACGTATCACATATGGAGACATTTCTATGGGGCCATCACATATGGGGCTTTTGCCTCTTAATCCCAGATCTGTTAAACCAATGGCGTTCAAGAATTTCTAATCTTTAACCTTCATCTTTATAAATTATCCATAACTCAGGGAGATTATGGATAATGATCTGGCTAAATTAATAGATCATACGAACCTTAAACCGTATGCTACAGTGAGTGATATTGAGAGATTAATAATTGAGGCAAGGGAATTAGGCACCTATGCAATATGTATAAATCCAATATTCATAAAATTTGCCCGGGAATACATAAACCGTCATGGTCTTAATCTACGGATAGCCACAGTGGTTGATTTTCCCTTTGGCAGTTCAACCACGGATGCAAGGGTGGAAATGATCAATAAATACGCCACATACGTTGATGAATTAGACATAGTTGCCCCAATTAGCCTAGTTAAATCCAAGCAATTCAACGAAGTAGGGCACGACTTGAAGGAGGTAATTACAGCGGCGCATGATTTAGGCAAGATAATAAAAGTTATAGTGGAGGATGCATACACAACGCTTGAGGAGAAGCGGGAACTATATAGGATAGTAATGATGAACAACGCTGACTTCATAAAAACAAGTACAGGCTTTGAGGAGCGAGAATATGCAGCAATGCTGGGGAACAAGGTTGGAGCCCAGGTAGAGAACGTGAAACTCATGGCTGAGCTTTCCCTTATATATAATCCAAGGATAGGCATCAAGGCATCTGGAGGCATTCATTCCCGGGAACAAGCATTAATGTTACTTAGAGCCTCCGGGAAACCCGCTGACCCAACTCACTTCAGGATAGGGGCAAGTAGAACAAGGGATATTCTAGGATCCTAGGCGAAGGATTGTTTGCCATACAGTTATATTTATATATGCGTTACCAATAAGTGGACACGCAACTACAGTGAGCGATATCGAGAGATTAATTCTTGATTTAAGCCACTAGAGCCCCTCATCACGTCATCACAAGTAATCGGTTATTGATCTTGTTTTGTACCTATTCTCGATATCATTGATCATGCTAGTCACGAATTCTTTCCAACTTGCTTGATCCATTACCCATTTAACAACATCGTTAACATGATCCCGAAATACGCTTAGCAGGCCTTGCCAAGATACTCCTCTACCAATCAATTGATTTCTCCAATTAGACCATAGATATGCGGGAAGCTGATTGCCGAACCACACGGCCATTCTTATGCATACATCATTACTTCCACATAGTTTAACTCGTTGCCGAATTGCTTCCTTAATGTTAAGGGGCTCTGGAGGCACCTCCATGAGTCTAAAGTATATTAGGGTTGAATTTAATGCTTGCGTTTCGGATAATGCAAGAAACCAAGAGACTTGAAATAATTATCAACTCTTGATTATTATAATTGCTAGAAACTGGATTACTTGATTCGATTACTTGGAATAACACTTTTAAAGAGTAATAGGGGAACCTCAGCATGGTTATGTACAAGAACTTAGCTGTATTAGTGGCTGCTGCAGTCGTGGTGTTCTTGGTTCTCTATGTCTCATATAGGCCCACCACGACGCAACCAGTGTTCAATTCAACATATTCAGTATTGAACCAACATATACCTCAATTACTTGCTGATGCTCGATCCGCTGGCGGATTAATATTTGGCTCAAATAATGCTAGTTCAGTGGTGATTTACTTCCTTAATCCCTATAATGGGGCAAATTACACCGTGGCCAACATAAACTCCACAGTACTAAGCATGATAAGGCACGGAACTCTCCAATTAATAGTGCTCCCAAATACCGCCCTTTATGCCCCGGTAGGCAACTCAACGCTAATTAATAATGTTAATACTAACTTCCTTGCGCTGGATTTATGCCTCTATAAGGTAAATAATTCGGCAGCACTTAATTATCTTCTATGGTTTGAAAACTTGACAGCGACGAAGGGACCCGCCATAGAAAACTTGACCACTACCCAATTAATTAACCAAGTAACTACTTATGGGGTTAATGCATCATTTAACTTGACTAAATGCGTGAAGCAACTCTCTATGGTAACCACTAATTCCAATAAACTGCAAGGCCAAGCCTTAACATGGGCCGGCGGCAATCTTGTTCAGATACCTCCCACCCCTGTAATATTGATTGCAATAAACACACAAAGAAACCTAGCTGTGCTGAACCAGTATACTATGGGTTATCTGCCTCCACTCTTAACCACGCTTCACAACTTAGCAACACAAACACCATTATACTCTGGCTCTAGTTAGGGTAAACTGGACTTATTGAATGGATGCGGAAGAAGATTCCTCAATTCATGAATCTCATGACCATTCTCCCCTGCTATTATTACACGTCGTACCCCAAACTCTTCCATCACTTGAAGACACGCACCACAGGGATATGGCATGCCATGCTCGCTAACCACGATTATAGTATCTATATCACGTGATCCGTCGCTGATTGCCTTAAATATTGCAACTCGCTCTGCACACATGGATAATCCATAGGATGCATTTTCAACATTAACTCCATGAAAAATCTTACCATCCTTAGTGATAGCCAATGCAGCTACCCTAAACTTGGAGTATGGAGCATATGAATTGGGTAATTTGGATCTGGCTAACTTAATTAATTCGGTTTCATTCATAATATTAAGGTAGGAATAGCCATATTATTAAAGCTTCAGGACCTCGATAGCCCTCAATAATGCGTCTGGATCTCGAGGCGATGATAGGAGGATCGCGTGAACGCCCACCTCCTCCAGCTGGCTTACTACTCGGGGCAAATCCGGTACATCTACATAGGGTTGCCCAAGCCGCTTTATCCACTCTCTATTCCTATCCGTGCCTATTAACAAGTAAGGTATTAATCGAGACGCGTCTAGTCCACTTAATTGTTTTGGATCGGCTAAGTTAAGCACTAAGAAGAAATCGGCGCCACTCCTTATCCTGTTCTCCATCGCTGTGCGGGGATATGCCATGCTTAGCATCATGCCGGCCCTAACTCCCTCGCTTTGAGCCAAATGAACGGCCTCCTCGGATGTTAAGTAACCCACGGAGCGACCAATGCGAGGCTCATCTCCTCTAGTAAATGCTATATCTAGTCCAAGTTGCTTAGCACTGAGGATTAGTCCTTTAACGTGTAATTCATTTACATCCAAAAGCCTCTGATTAATTATGAGGGACTTAGATGGATAAATACGCCTCACAATACATGCTATAGATAGTGGAAGCGGCGAGGGACGCCCTAATGGGGCATCTGGTATATTAAACCCATGAAACTCCCCTAACTCGCTTAGATGCTCCTCAAGCAAATCCAATTGCTGAATCGGGCGAACCTCAGCATATACTAGCATTGCGTAGATTTGATTCATTCGCTTTTTAACTCTATGGGGAAGGGTAGAGAGACCCTTTTCCGTGAGGGGGCAACAAGTTCTCGAGGGCAGGAAGTCCCCAACTTTCGCGGTGGGGGAAACTCGGTCCTAACGAAGAAGTTCACCTATATTGGAATGGATTATTCTTGGTATTTGGTTGGAAACCTTTTACCAAATATGGTGGGGCTTGACACTGTTTTATTGCATTTACTCGTTTATAAATGACATAGATTAATCGCAACAATTCCTCGTTGCATGGGAACCAAAGCATAGCTAAACCTTTAATAGCGCGCCAATGATTAGAGGCATGTTAAGTAAAAGACGCGCATCACTTAGCGAGTCCTATGCTGCAGTCATAGCTGTGGCGTTTGGCTTAATGGCTATTGCTCTAGCTATGTACGCTGGTAACTTAATTAATGGTTATGCCTCAACTCAATTAATAAGAAGCAATATATGGGGAGCCATAATAGCATATACCACCATTAATCAAACCATGATAATAATCCAGAATATAGGGCATAATGCATTCTACATTAATGCCACATTCATAGATGGATATCCGGTATCTACTATTGTGAAGGGAAGCGGATACTTACAAGAATCGCATTATGCAGGACCTGGACTTGGACCTAATCAATACGTGGAACTAAGCGCTAGTGGAACTGGATCAATTGCTCAGGCCCAATTATGTTCAATAAACGATCCTAAGGTATGTACAGTTATTTGGACATATATAAACTACACCATAAGGAAAGCAAGCCCTTTAACGGAAACCAAGGGATCGGGAACCACCATAACCATAATGATAATTGATCCATATGATGCCGACTGGGAACTTAATTGGAGCGGCGGTGCCATAGGCAGCACTAGTGGGAACAAGAGCGAGACTATCCTGATTAACTCGGAATCAAATGCATCAGCCGTGGAGGCGTGCCTATACCCGACACCATCCCCACCATACTATTCATATCCTAGATGCATCTCAGTTATGCCTGGCTCCTCTGCATCAATGAGCGTGGAGTATAACTCGACTGGCACAATATACGTGAGCGATGCATATCCCAATTCCAGCTGGGTCCTGGACTGGAGCGGCTATAGCACTGGCTCCTTAATGGGCTATGGAAACTCGGTAATGAGGGTGCCGGCGGGCACTGGAATAAATGTTACGCTGGCGGCAAGATCATGGAGCGGCGAGGAATGCATAGTTAAGCCAAGCAAAGCTAAACTTGAGTCGCAAGGCTTCATTGTATTCACGGTAATGAATTGCCCAAATTATAATTATTACATTATCTACTTCAACGCAACAACACCGCTCACCGGTTATTCATTATCTATACTTAACCTACCCCTCGCCTTTAGTAATCAACCAATTGTTACGGCTTACCTAGATGATCCAATTAACTTAGCCACGGGGTGGAATAAAGCTCCACTGCCTCCCGGCATTATTCAGCCTAACGTAACGGTGATGGGCTTCACATTAACGCTGAGCGGGGCTGGAGTTGCATCGTGGGCTCTTCCCATTGCTGCCTATGTATGGGATATAAATGGCACAATCATAAAGACTGGACTAAAGTGGATTAGGGCGAACGAGTTATATGTATTAAATGTGCCAGGGGAGATTTTTCTTGGGCCTAGAATTAATTCCTCAAGAACTGGAGTTATCTCAGTACTTCTAGGTTGGCTTGAGTTAAATGGAGTTCCCATAAATCCACCTACTATTCCAAATAATTGGCCTTGGTGGGCTACGGTTTACGCAGCGACGGGAAGCGTTTCTTGCATGGATGGATTGAAAATCGTGACCCCCTTAGGAGATTATTCCCTCATGATTCCCTCAATACTACAATTCTATCAAGTAAGGATACCGCTTCCCAGCCCCGGCACCAGCGTTAATATAACGACTAACGATCCAAATTGCGCAGTGCATTGGAGTAACCCTCAAATGAGCATACTAAGTCAAGTATCAAATCCCATAACATTATCCGCAAGCAATGCTTATTACTTCTGGGTAACACATCAATCAACTAGTGGCGGCGCCCTGTATGATGCCTATATAACCGTGAATGATTCCAATAAAGCTGGCTGGAGCATATCAACAAGTAATGGACAGACCCTCAGCGGCTCAAGCTCGGTCTCAAATGTCATGATGACCTGGAGCGGTTCCAGTGAAACTACTCTAACAGCGAACATAATTAGTAATCCAATTAACTATACGTGCAGCATTAATCCAGCAACGGCGCAGGCAAACAATGGAGGGAGGTATGGCTTCACGGTGAAGTGCACCCTAATCACGCCACCGCCGAGCACAGGTGGGGGAGGCAATGCTAAGCATTACTGCAACATAGATGCCTCCATCACAAGTAATGTAACACTAGTAAATGATTTGGGATTAGATGTAGTTTACCCCACCACGGCAATCGTGCAGGGAGGGGGCTATATTGATTTTCTCTTTGAGGCCAGTAATAGCATCTCGGCAGGGCTGGGCTTCATAGGATGGTCATTCATGGCTAGTTCTGGATCAATTACGCCAAGCAAAAGCGGAAACCAGGATACAATAGTTAGATTCGCATGCCCAGTTAGTATTAGCAAAAACATAACTGTTTCCTTAATTGGATTAGCTAATTATGGTCAGAACTCAATTAAATTCACTGATTTCCCAACATCACTTCAGTATGATATGGGGAACCCACCTCCAACCAGTGTAGCGGATTATGATTTCTCCTGGAGCATCTATACGAGTAATATTCAATCAGTGAATTGGGGAGGAACAAAACTAAACAATACTGCCCTGGAGGCATTTGCCACCATATGGTTAGAGACTGGATCTGAACTGAATGCGCATGAAATAACGATGGCTCCAAGTAACATGTGTCCAATAAATGACACTGCTCTGACAATGTTAAATAATCCAAGTAATTCTATTAATAACCCCAGCAACAATGGATCGGAGAATTTCGTAATACAATATATATTGACATGTGAGAGAGGGGGTAATTGAAAAATATTATCACATTAATATTCATCCATAACCTCTATATATCCACCACCACCAGGTATAATGATTAGGATTATTTACATCGCTGGTTATATTATAGACTATGCCATTTAGGTAAACTGCCTCTCTCCAATTAGGAATTAGGGTCGTTAAATTGTTTAAAAATGATCTAGCCACGGGAGCATTTGGATTTGGAATGGATATGAGGGTCCAATTACAGAGCCATATGTCATACATTGGGTATTGATAGCCCAAACCGAATTGTACAGTATATGTTCTATTTATGGGAATACTAGTGTTCACCGGGAATCCTATATACATTGGATAGAAGGTAACTAATCCCGTGGATGCATTATAGTGAAGAAGAGTAACGGGGCCGCCTCCCCCTGTATCCCCAAAAATCTCTATTGGAGGCATACTGGAGTTACTAGGGATATCTAATTGAATTACACCACCTTGAGTGGCCAAGGGGCCTGAGGGAAAATTCGCGGCCAGCCAACCGCCCGATAAATAAACAACTCCCCCAGGCTCTGCACTGGGATATATGCCGCCGGCGAACCTTAGGGTTCTATGTATTAATTCCTTTCCCTGGCCAGGATGCGCCACTATTGCTCCAATTGTCCACACGGTTCCATTATTAAATGCAATGGAGGCAATATAACAGGATTCCCAGGGCTCGACTATATCCAGATTAGAGACTAACCAACTTAATGAGGGGGGAATAATGGTCTTGTTTACATAAATCGTTCTATTAATATAGATAGTATGATTAATTAGTATCGGAGTGGTTCTATTAATGTAAATTGTGTGATTCACTATCTTAAGAACAGTAACTGGAACTGACTTATTGACGTAGATTGTTTTATTCAAGTATATTGGAACCGTTTGAGTCACGGTCTGTAATCGAGGCGCGAAGGGGCCTTGACCCATTATTCCTGCCATGACTATGCCCAGCAATACTGCTAAGGCAACTATAATGCCTAGCAGGATTTTCGGTAGAACGTATTCCTTTATAACCCACATCGCCATTGTGCCGCATGATAACCAATATAAAGTTGTTCATTAAATGACTCCCATCAATAATCAATGCCAATAATGGGTAAGCCCAAAGAGAAAAATTATGAGGGACTAAAATACCTTTACTTGGTACTTGGTTTCTATTAGTCTAAAGATGTCATTATTCATTTTAGCTGCTTCCCCCTCTAGTGTCTTTCTTCTAGCCATTATTATGGCCTTGGCATCCTCGCTACTTATCGCCTCCGCATCCTTGGCGACAAGTATTCCCTCATGTATGTGACGATTTAAGTCCAGCAATGCAACCACATCAGCCGGTAGATTACCACCCAATTTCTCCTTTATTTTACCCACCATACAGCTCCAGTGAATTGGGCCACCCTTTACAAATGTGAACAGTTGACCCTCCGTAACTGGCTTGTTGCATGAAATGCATTTCCATTGATTCTCCGACATGATTAAAACTTGATCTAGAACCAAATAAAAACATAGCTCGATTCGTCAGAAACTCAATCCATAGATATCTATTTATAAAGTGATAAATCTTGCTCCTCACGGCAGGAAAAAGTCGGAATTGGGCATTCTTCCGTAATCCTTAAAAGCATAAATGATTAAGGCGGCAACGAGCCCCGGTAGCTCAGCCTGGTTGGAGCGCCTGCCTCGTAAGCAGGAGGTCCCGGGTGGCGGCCTTGGTCGCCCGGGAATTCAAATCCCGGCCGGGGCTCCAATTATTTTGCATTGGGGAATGTTAGATTAGGTAAAGGTATTTAAGCTGCTTATTTATGGGCTTCTTGAATGAGATGTTGGCTGCCGATGAGGTTTACGTGCCGGACATCAGCGTCATAGTTGATGGTAGTTTAAGGGAATCAGTCATAAGGGGTGAAGTTCGCGGTAAAGTATTGATTCACTCCCTTATTGTGCGATTCTTTGAGGAAGAGGAGAAGAAGGGATCATCTATAGGTAAGCTCGGCATAGAGGAATTGGAATACATTAATGATGCTATCACTAAGATGGGCCTCACCGACTTCGTTAGAATAGAGTATATAGATACTGTGCCCAGAGAAGTTGCCCGAGTCGATGACATAGACATAATCGCTAGAGAGGTTGCCCGGGAATTAGGGGCCACCCTAGTGACGAGCGATCAAACAATGAAGAGCGTCTGTGAAGTAATGAAGATAAAGTACTTATATTTAGGCAAGGAAAAAACTATTTCTGAGCTGGAGAAGATGTTTCAATTAGAGCGTGGATTAATGTCGGTTCACTTGAAGGAGGATGTGGTGCCGCTGGGCAAGAGGGGAAAACCAGGAGCGTGGGAGATGGTGCCGCTGGGCACAGAACCAATGCGGAGGGAACAGTTAGAGAAGATGGTGCGGGAATTAATCTCAATGGCCCACAGAAGCAACGATACTGTTATTGAAGTAAGGAGGGACCACTCGCTGATAATACAGCATAAAGATGTTAGGATTGTGGCTGTATTTCCTCCGGTGTCAGATGGAATAGAAATAACGGCCGTGAAGCCATTGGTGAAGCGACGCATAGAGGATTATTCCCTTCACCCCAAGGTACTTGCTAGGCTAGAAGAGGGGGCAGAGGGAATACTAATAGCGGGTTCTCCTGGGGCCGGTAAGACCACATTTGCCCAAGCCCTAGCCGAGTTTTACCTATCAAAGAATAAGATCGTCAAGACCATTGAATCCCCGAGGGATATGATACTTCCACCGCAAGTAACACAATTATCAAAGACCATGGCATCCTCCGAGGAGATACATGATATTTTACTGCTATCAAGGCCGGATTACACGATATTTGATGAGATGCGGGATACGGCGGACTTCCAGGTATATGTTGATCTAAGGTTGGCCGGGATAGGCATGGTTGGCGTGGTTCACGCTACTACACCCATAGATGCGATTCAACGTTTCATTGGAAGAGTGGAGCTAGGCATGCTGCCATCAATAATGGATACCATAATATTCATGGATAAAGGGGATGTAAGCAAGGTTTACTCTCTGGAGATGGCCGTTAAGATACCGGAGGGAATGCGAGAACAAGACTTGGCGCGACCAGTAGTTACGGTGAGGGATTTCATTAGTGGAGACGCAGAGTATGAAGTATATGTATTTGGAGAGGAAACATTTGTTGTTCCAATAAAGGAAAAAAGGCAAGGCAGGTCGCAGCACGCTGATTATAGGGTAATAAGCAGAATAGCGAGAACACTAAGAAAGTATGTGCCGCCTAGTGAATTATCCATCGAGTATGGTGGCCCCAATATGGTCGTGATAAAGGTACCTGAGGGCTATATGGGAATAACGATATCAAGGGTGTTGCCTAAATTGGAGAGCCTTAAGCGTAAGTATAATATCGATATCAAAGTAGAGCCCCGAGATTAATTTAAATAGTTAACTATACCCATAATGCAATTAAATTATGAATCAACCAGCCCAAGAAAAGGATTGGGAAATACATTCCCTTTGATCTTAAATTGTTAAATCTTGCCACATTATCTCAACCTTGATTTATACTCTCTTTACTACCCTTAACTCCCTGGCTAGTTACCCATCAAGCACAAAACGCCGCGACTCAATTATTGATGAGCCACTATCTATTACCATTACTTCACCGGTTAAGTTGCGAATTTTATCGGATGCTAATGCAGCAACTAGCTCCGCCACTTCATTTGGCTCCACCATGCTGCCCGTCAATGTGTGGGCCTTTACCCATGTTTCCTCGTTTTTACCAATATACTGAAGTAGAGAATCCCCCATCTTGGTTTTAACTAAGCCGGCCGCCACGGCATTAACTGTTATGCCAAGAGGACCTACCTCTGCTGCCAATGCCTTAGTGAAGCCTATTATGCCTGCCTTGGCTGCGCTATAGGGAACCAAGTAAGCTAGACCAGTTATACCGGCTATAGATGTTATATTTATTACCTTACCGTGGCCTTTCTTGATCATATGGGGAAGGGCGGCTCTAGTAACCAAGTAAACTGATTTTAGATTGGTACTTATTAGTTTATCCCATAATAATTCATCTATTTCTATAAATGGCCTAGCAATACCTAATCCTGCATTATTCACCAAGACATCTACTGAGCCAAATGCTTTAATGGTCTCGTTGATTAATTTATTTGCACCATCAATTGTAGCCACATCCGCCTGAACTAGAATCCCATCTCCATGCTTTTTTACCTCCCGCAAAGTCTCCTCTCCCTCCTCAACGTGTCGCTTCACATTTATTACAAGGGAAAAACCAGCCTCAGCCAATTTCACAGCTATTGATCTACCGATGCCCCTCCCACTACCTGTCACTACAGCTGTCCGCATACATTACGAAAAGATAGACAGGAATAAATATCTAGTGTGGCTCACATTATTAACCCATCAGTTACAATTATTTACTGAGTTCTGCTGACGGCTCCCCCACCCCAAAGGGCGAGGCTTCTTAAGGATCTTGTGAAAAACTGCTTTGAAGAAAGATATCTCTGTTAAAAATGGATGGAGTCTATTAAGGCCAGTCATGAACCAAATATCCATTCTCATGAGGAACCATACTTGGGGAGCGCATATGCAGCCTAAGCCCACTTTTCTGTTATTAGTTTAGGAAGCAATGCATTTATTCCTAGGATACCGGGGTATTTGTGTTCAAGATACTTGTATTCTCTCCGCTTGGGGGTATTAGGTTAATACTGTACTCCATACTTGCGGTGTTCGTCATACCCATGTCCATAGTTAATCTAATGCTTGTCTTTAAATTACTTGGTTTCCCCGCCTATTACGGCACATTTGTAGCGCTAACAATAACGGGGCTTAGTTTATTGGGGAGCGTAGTTCATGTGGCTGTTTATGAGACCAAGTACAAGGCAATAATGCCGAGTTATGTAACTATAGATTTCATGGGCTTCCAATTCAGGCTCCCCAGTTTCATGTGGCAAATACAGAGAAGCATTGTATCAATAAATGTGGGTGGAGCGATAATACCCACAGCAATGTCCATAGTATTGATGTACGTAATGTGGGATATATCCCATAGGGTTTTAGCGGGGGTAATCATTTCCCTCTTATTAACGACACTGATAGTCAATAGGACTGCTAAGGTGGTGCCCGGCATCGGCATAACTACGCCAGCGTTCCTACCACCTCTCGTATCCGCCATCGCTACGACGCTTATAATATATGTGATGTCCCCAACCCTTCTTAATGCGTCTCCAGCAGCTGCCTATATTGTGGGTGTACTCAGTAGCTTGATTGGGGCTGATCTAATGCATCTTAGGGAGGTGATTGAATTATCGCCGGCCATCATAGATATAGGGGGAATGGGAACATTCGATGGTATATACTTATCCGGGGTGCTAGCTATATTCTACGCAATGGCGTTAACGCTCATAATAGGATGATAATTCTCAGCTACCCTGGGAGGAATCACCGATCATTCGGCATGTCAATCATCACTTAATTAACTTCCTTTATTTGGTTGTTAAAAAATTTTAGGGCAGGGCAATGAACGAAATATATTTTAAAATGTTTATTGACGCCTAAACGACTCAAATTGTCAAATAATAATGGAGAGGAGCTAAAGGAGGAGGAAGTAAAGAGATTAATGGATAAAATGTTATCCTTGATAGGTAACTACGTCTCTACGTCGCTGGATAGGGTGAGAAGCAAGTATAAGCCTCTCTTTGATGCTTTTAGGAGCGGCTTTGGAATAGAATCACCATTATTAGATTTAGATGATGATGGGGTATTATTCATAGAGTCATCATATGCAGAACTAGACGAAGTGTCGCCGAGCATATTAACGCGATTTCTCAATGAAATAGGTGTCCAACCCAATGGATATCCGCTCATATCCACAGTTGGATTAGTGTGCCTTAATGCTGAATATGGGGGAACACAACTAGCATCAACTAAGGATACCGCCATTTATGCTGTTGAAGGCACTAAACCAATAACAATAGAGGGCGGCACACTTCATTGCGCACGGAGAGCGCTCGTTGAAGTGGGTGGTGGAGTTAAGGAAGTCATACGCAACGAGACGGGTGAATTCATAGAATCCACACGCAATGCAATAATTAATGGCAGAAATCAATATTCTACTTATATTGAAAATTATATCAACACGTTTGGTTTTCCACCAATGGAGACAGCTATTGGTAAGGATAGCATTGATATTAATACTCCTGTCCCCGCAAAACTCGTGCCGGACCTCGAGGACCTAGCCATAGCTAAAATAATGGGCAGCAATGACTTCACGGTTGATGAAGTTGACTTAGGCATTCACTGCACTGAGAAGCCCGTGGATAGTGATTACATATTAAATGCCGATGAGGGTATGCTGCTTCTTGGATCTAAGATAAGCGATAAGTGCATAAAATATGTGATGCTGCGAAGCCATGGGAAGATAGATGCGAGTAATGATAGTGAAACAAATTGATTGATATTCTTATGCTTTTCTCTCCATTCTCTCCATGCGTTCCTCTAATTCGATTTCCCGCCTCTTCACTTCATCGATCTCATCCCTTAACTTCCTATACTCTTCTCCCTTCTCTAGGAATTGCCTAATCCTATAGGCTGTCTCCCTAGCTAACCGCCTGACCCGTCCATCTGGGTCCTGGGAAGATAATTTATCTAGCATTGGAAGTAGTCTATCGTCTCTTAATTCTCCAGCAGCCGCCACCACAGCACTCCTGACCCTAAAATTATCATCTCTACTTAGCATTAATAATTCATTAATTATCCTCTTGCTTCCAGGGAATTTAGCCATAGCTTGAATAGCAGCAACTCTAACGGGCGTTGGTTTATCACCCAGCGAGTATCTAATTATAACATCAATGGAATCCGTGGAACCAAGTTCTCCTAAGCCCAGTAACGCTCCCTGCGTTATCACATAATTGTGACCGCCATAATTTAATGCATCTAGTAAGGATTTCTGTGAATCGTCGATGCCCAGCTTTCCCATGCTTATTGCCGACATGTATCTGACATAGTAACTCTCCTTCTCATCGCTGAGCAAATTCCGCAATACATTAAGTACTTCCCCATCTCTCTTGAACTCACCAAGGGACTCCACAATAACTCTCTTGACTCGTGGTGATTCCTCTCTCTTAAGTGCCTCCAGCAATGCATTCTTTGCATCACTTGTTCCTATGCGACCCAATGCTCTTGCCGCCTCGGCTCTCACGCCCCAGAATGCATCCTCCATTAATGCACCCCTAAGTGCAGCAATAGATTGAGGGGATGGATTCTTGCTAAGGGACTCAACAGCTTCTATTCTACATATAATGTCTTCATCGCTTAACTCTGCCTTAGCTTCCTCGATGGACTTATCGGACTGCACAATGCGGGGCAATTTAAACCCAGGATCTATGCAAATATAGAGGGGCTTAGTGTCTAGAGGTATTGCCATTGATTGTTCCTTGGTAGTCATCAACACTTGCATAGTTTGTTTTCCATTTCTATTAACTAATTTTATATCGAGGGGCAGCTTATAAATTGGATATGAATCAACATCTTGAGTCTGTTGGATGCTTATTCTGACCAGCTTATTATCAGGATCCCACTCCCACCTAGTCTTTATTACAGGATGGCCTCCCGAATAAACGAATTGATCGAAGAACCAAGACAAGTCCTCCCCAGCCTCAGCCTCGATGGCTTTTCTTAAGTCCTCCGTATCGGCATTACCAAATTTATGAACCTCCAAGTACCTCTTGATGCCCCTCCTGAACACATCATCGCCAACCAATTCATGTAACGCATGAAGAACTGTGGATCCTTTCTCATAAGTATGTCTATCGAACATTTCCTCAGGTATCCCATAGAGACGAGTAACTATAGGCCTTGCATATCGCTTCTCATATTCTCCTAAATAGGTCTTGAAATTATTTAATAATACATATAGAAAGTCATCCCTTCCCTTGCTGTGAAGGGTATATAATGCATCCATATATGTCGCAAAGGCTTCATTGAGCCAAATATTGGCCCAATCCCTGGTTGTAACCAGATCCCCAAACCATTGATGCGCCAATTCATGTGCAACAAGCGAATCGGAGCTGAAGTCCTCATACTTGCAAGGATACTTGGAGTAAGGGCAATGCGCATGTTCATCATGGAGCGTTTGATCCGTTAATATAGTTACCGTGGTATTCTCCATGCCTCCATATATGAATTCCTCGACGACTGCTTGCTTATATATGGGGTATGGATACTTTACCCCGGTAAATTCATTGAAAAATCTTATCATGTCGCATGTATGTGCAAAGCTTAGCCTTGAATCATTGGCCCGCCCCCTAGGGACATAATACTCTAGCTTAACTCCATCACATTCATCGCTTATTGACTCGAATTCACCGGCAGCTAACGCTATAAGATACGGTGAGTGAGGCTTATCGAATGCCCATGTCCACTCAACTTTATTATCAATATCCTTTCTATCTATCAGAATTCCATTACTCACCGCAATCAAGTTAGAAGGAACCCTTATTGATATTTGCGTGGGGAATTTTATATTGGGGTTATCAGGTAATGGCAACCAATACCTATTGTCCTCGCTCTCCCCTTGTGTCCAAATAGTTAATACGGGATCGCCCTTATTTGGATTAGGATCAACGAAGTAAAGCCCTCGCCTTGGCTTTGTTGAGTACTCTATCCTTATCAAGGTTGAGTCATTTATTGATAATTGGCCCAGCTCTACAAATAACGTGGAACCATCATAATCAAATGGGTGATTAACATTCAGTATATTCATCTCCTTGGCATTCAATGCAACTCGCTTAATGCTTCGCATCGCTATTATCGAATATTCAACTATTCCCCTGAGCATCTTATTTTCTGGGTCTAAATCTATCCATGCCTTCATTGACTTAACAGAAAATGGGTAATTAACAGGGTATTGCGGCATATATTCAGGAAAGGCAAAGTTTCTTCCAGTTCTATACTTGTAGTTATCTATAAACGACATACCCGATTAGGAGGCGGGGACTATAAAAATATAGCTATTGATCCCTTCCCCCTTGAATAATGGGAATCCTATAGACTAAGGATATTTCCCCGATAAAGAAGGGGGCAAATCTCGCCCTAAAGGCGAGGATTATGTGTAGAGGATTTGGATTGGGAAGGATTTGAGGGAACGAAAAAATTTCGCCATCCAGTGCAAGAAGGCAATTCTTCAGGTAGAGGAAAATAGATTTTAGAGACACATGGAGTAAGCATTATGATAAGGATAGGGGCTTCTGAATGTTAATGCTCAAGTCATTATACAGGAAAATAATGAGACACGGAACTCACTCCTCTCATCAACTAAGGAGACAAGGACAAGCAAAAAGTGCAAGCACATGGTTAAGGAGAGTGGGAGAGGACCCAGTTTGAGGCGCTTAAGGGGAGTAAGGTAGCCTCCATTGATTTAGGCATTAACGTTTTGGCGAGCATTGTGGTGCAGAACGGCACATGGTTGATATATAGGGGTGTTATGGCTAAGGAGGACTACTTCCAGGGGAGGACCTCGGAGGTCAGTCCTTGGCAGGTAAGTTGAGGGACCTGAGGGATCTTGATGCTTTTGAGGAGGTTGGTATCATGTCTTTCACATTATGGTATGACAGTCCTCTTCCTCATTAGTGGGAAGGACCCAAAAAGCCGGAAAATCTTTTTAATATTTCTAAGAGCATATTCATTTATTGATGCACATTCAAACAAAATTAAGAACTGCAAAAACACTTTTAATTATTGCTCATTCACCTAAATAATATGTTAGCTCCTAGATATGATGGGGAGAATCTGGTTAACTTATCTAGTTCAATATTAAAGGCTTTCGGCGCACAGGAAAAAACAAATCCATTAAATGGTGTTGAATTGCATGGAAACAGAATAATATTGATATTGGTCGATGCATTAGGATGGGTTGGACTGGAGAAAATGAGTGGTATAGATGATGTGAAATGGTTCCTGGAGAAATCGAGGCAATTAACGAGCGTGTTTCCATCAGTAACCGCTACTGCATTGACTAGTCTATCCACGGGTGTGACTCCCGGCATACATGGAGTTCTGGGTACCATACTTTTCATGAATGAATTCGGCAGCATGATCAACACCCTTAATATGAGCATAGCGCCGAGTGGGTCCCGCGATGATGTTTTGAATCTAGGGCACGACTTAGGACAACTTTATCATGATGACACGATATTCGAGGAGGTTGGGGAACACGGAATCAAGAGCGCGGTAGTGGTTCCAAAAGGAATTGGTGGAAGCGGAATATCCCATATATTATATAAGGGCGCCAATGTCTTGGAATACCATACATTATTCGACGCATTCACCACTTCTCTTAATGCATTGGATACACATCAATTCGTGTATCTCTACTTGACTCACCTAGATACAATACAACATACATATGGTCCATCCTCTCATCACTATGAATATGCATTGGTGGAGACGATGCATATATTAAGAAGGTTCTCAGAAAAACTTCCAAGCAATGTATCCCTAATAATTACAGCTGATCATGGGCAAATAGATGTAGGGCCCGAGAAGGTGGTGGACTTACGTAAGCACAACGAATTATTGAAATCTCTTTCTGTTCCCCCCTTTGGAGAGCCACGGGCACTTCAGCTAAAGCTAATAGATAAAAGCTATGTAGATCCCATTAGGGATTACTTCAAAAAATTCCTTCCCATGGTAGATCTATATGACTTAAATCAGGTAGAACCGCTTCTAGGTGGATTAAGTGAGAAGGTTAGGAGGAGAATCGGGGATCTAATTGCAGTGCCCCGCGACTCAACTACCCTAATTTATCTGCTTAAGCCGTCTGATGATAAATTAATGAAATTCAGAGGGCATCATGCAGGACTGTCACGTGAGGAGATGGCTATCCCCTTATTTATAATAAATAAGTAATCACCAAAAAGCCAAGTAAGCTGGTGCCCTATATTTCCTCTATTGAGTCATCATTATCTTTTTTCTCTTTTTTATTAAATCCACTCATGAGGGGCTCAGTATTTATCTTGGATAATCCGAGTGTGTTAGTCATTGTTTCGTAGACATCTGGCAATAATCGCATTCTTATTATAGTGTAAATAATATAAGTAGTTAGAGCCAGCCCTGAATTATATAATGCAATGCCTAATCCTAGGAGATTATTCATTATGAGCGCGGGATCATCTATTGGTATAGATGTATTCAGGTAATGCTTTATAGTTATATATGGTAGATAAATAAACAAGGAAAATGCAAATATAATTATTATAATCCAGAAGATCCGTGATGCCAAGTGAAGATGATTTAGCTGCACTAATGGGATATTCTGGAAAATACCTATCATTGTTATCACATCCGTCAATATAGTGAATGATGAAGCTAGAGCAACGAATATTATGTTTAAGTTAGAGGAACCAATTAACCAGAGCTGAATTATCATTACATCGATTCCAATGAGCGTTGCTATAATCACTATGAGGGAAGCCGTATATATCATTACTTGCAATCTTCTTGCCTGTGCATTTATAGCCATTAATTTAGGTAATGAATAGGTTAATTTAAATATGTAATAGATAAAAATCCATTAAGGCTGCCTAATGCTCAAGAATCATTGGTCCTCGATTGTGCAAACAAAACATTTCTATTTTCTCAATTAAGGTCCCATAATTTACTCCTTGACCCTCTCTTCGCCTTGTTGGGTGAGGGGTATTGGGTTACCTTTATGAATCAATTGCTTCCCGTCGGCATCATGAGGATTCGGTCCCACTCTCCATTTCCAAAGATTAACTAATGGAACAAAAAATATGGCATATGCAAACATTCGAAAGCTTTACCCAACCATAAACGGCGAGGTTTACCGTTCCTTATCAAAACATTTATATGAACCTACCTGCCTCCGCCAAACGATTAGGCAGTGGCAAATGATGGATTCCCACCAGCATTGTATCGATGGGCATGCCCCAACTGTGGGGGCATAATAGATGCAGATAGATTAGGAACCGGACTGCCGTGTCGCCTATGTCTCCCTCGGACCCCAAAGAGGCATGATGTATTAAGCATATTGAGGGAGATGGATAAATTAGGAACTTTGAAACGGATGAAACCCATATTATCCATGTATATGAAATATAATGAATTGAACAATATATTCCGCGAAATTACTGGATTCGAGATGTGGGGGGCTCAACGAGTATGGGCTCGGCGACTCGTACGGGGAAAAAGTTTTGCCGTTATAGCGCCAACCGGTAGTGGTAAGACCACCTTTGGAATAGTGGCGTCGATATATACCGCAATTAATGGCGGTAAGACGCTTATAGTGGCGCCAACATCGACCCTCGCGTATCAATTATTCCAGAGGGCTGAAGCATATTCTAAGGGAAAGGTGAGGATAGTGGCATACAATTCGCTGTTAACAAAGAAGGAGAAGGAGGAAGCGATCAATAGAATTATTAATAATGATTATGATATATTGATTATCACGAATTCATTTCTGTCTAAACACATGGATCTACTAGCTAGAAATAGGTATAAGTTGATATTCGTGGATGATGTTGACAGCGTACTTAAGGCATCAAGTAAAAACATTGATAGATTACTAGTGCTACTTGGCATACCGAAGGAAGCGATAGATATAGCGCTAGAGACTGTTAAAATATCTAAAGATACAATGCAAGCCCTTAGGAATGGAAATGAAGATTATTTAGCCGAACTTAATGGACGAATGAGAAGCATGACTAAGACAATAGAAGAGATGATGAAGGGTCAGGATATCGGCACGTTAATAGTCAGCGGCGTATTGACTAGGCCGCGCAGCACATCCAGGGCACTTCTCTTCAGGGAATTCCTGGGCTTTGAGGTTGGTGGTCGAGCCGAGGGTCTAAGGAACGTCATAGATTTATTTATGTTACCTAAAACAAACTTAATAGAAGATGCCGTTAACCTAGTCAAGAGGCTAGGCGAAGGCGGTATAATATTCATTCCAACAGATGCAGATAAGGAGATAACCAAACAGATAGCGGAAAAATTAGCCGAGGCAGGAATAAAGGCTGGTATTTACTTGAAACCAAAAAAGAAACTACTGCTTGCATTCCAGGAGGGTGAAATAGACGTATTGATAGGCCTTGCTACATCCAGATCATCGCTCGTGAGGGGGATAGATATGCCGGCCCGAATTAAGTATGTAGTATTCGTAGGCGTACCAAAAATAATGTTTAAACTAAACCTAGCGGAGTTCATGCCAATCAGGTTCCTCCTCTTCTTCTCTGGAATACGGCAAATAGCGCCCGACGAGCTAAAGCGCCGCGTAGATAAAATGATTGCTAGGCTGCGGAAAATATCATATCTAAATCAAAATCAATTAAGCGAAATACTTACGAAGGCTCAACAAAATATTGATGAGCTAAGTGGGTTCCAAAGGTACGTAGCTGAAACTGCTATAGAATCGCTTAAACTTGCTGATGAACTCTTGAAAGTACCGACAATAATTGATAACATAAATAAGTCGGAAGTTAATATCCAATTACGGAATGGAGAGTTCCATATTGTGTTGCCTGATTCTACCACATATATACAAGCTAGTGGTAGGACATCAAGGATGTATGTTGGCGGAGTCACGCATGGATTATCCATAATCATCGTCGATAATTCGTCGGTCTTCACGGCGCTTCAACGCGACTTAAAATATAGACTCGATGAAGTTGAGTTCAAGAATGCAGAGACCTATGATATAGATACAATGATGCGAGTCATTAACGAGGAAAGAAAGGAGGTGGCGGAACTACTTAGAAGCGAGAAACCAAAAAAAGAACAGCTAAGCAATTTCAAGTCAGTCCTATTAGTCGTGGAGTCCCCTACTAAGGCTAGGACCATTGCTAATTTCTTTGGGAAACCCAGTAGACGAATAATGGGCGGCTTAAACATATATGAGACTAATCTGGGTAACATGTTGTTAAGCATAGTGGCAACCAAGGGGCACATGATGGAACTTGCGCCTAATGCCATTGAGCAGGAAATAGTGAGAAAGGCTAAGGATTATTATGGTGTATTAGTTGTCGATGGAGAATTTATACCCATATACAGCGTAATAAAGAGGTGCCCTACATGTGGTAAGACTTATACCGATGAAAGGGATACTTGCCCCTATGATGGCACTCAGTTAGTGTCTACAATGCCAGTAATAGATACCCTAAGGGACCTAGCGATAGATGTTGATGAGGTGTTAATAGGCACTGACCCTGATTCCGAGGGAGAGAAAATAGCTTGGGATGTGTATAACATGCTGCGTCCCTTTGTGCCGAATATCCGTAGAATAGAATTTCATGAAGTCACTAAGAAGGCTATAATAGACGCCATAACTAATCCAAGAACAGTGGAGCCCAATATGGTTAAGTCACAACTAGTTAGAAGAATAGAAGATAGGTGGATAGGATTTGGACTAAGTAAATACCTGCAGGACAGGCTTAACCGCAAAAATCTATCTGCTGGAAGAGTTCAAACGCCGGTATTAGGATGGATAATACGAAGGCACATAGATAATAAATATTCTAAGGCAATGAGGCTGGCCGTAACCCTAGTTAATGATGAACAAGAGACATTTATTGTTCCGCTTAATAATGATCCAAGCGAAGCCAAGGCTGAATCTAAGAACCTACGAGGATTCAGAAAGAACCATGATGGCTTAAAAGTTAATTATAGGAAGATAGAGGAAAAAGAGGAAACAATTAACCCCCCACCACCTTACACAACTGATACTATGCTCACCGATGCGGCTAACTTATTGAGACTCGATGTAAACACTACTATGAGACTTGCACAGGATCTCTTTGAGTCTGGATTAATAACATACCATAGAACTGATAGCACTAGGGTATCCGCTGTTGGACTATCAATAGCCAAGGAATATATAAGCAATAAATTCAGCGAGAAAGAGTACACGGGAAGAACTTGGACGACGAGCGAGGAAGGAGCCCACGAATGTATAAGGCCAACTAGGCCTATAGATGAGGAGGAACTGCATACATTAATATCAACTGGTATATTAAATATTCAATTAACGAATAGACATATTCAACTTTATCGATTAATATTTAGGAGATTTATGGCCAGCCAAATGAGGCCAGCTACAATAAAGAAGGCTAAGTATAGAGTCACCTTACATAACTCGAATGAAATCGCCAGCAAGGAACTCGAGAGAATAATTGATATCATGGATCCCGGGTTCCAATTAGTGCTTCAATCAATCCGGAAGCGCGAAGCCATTGTTGAGGCGGATTTCGATGTTAAGGATGTGGTTGCTAAGACTATTAGGACGATTTATCCTTATAGGGAAGGCGATATAATAGCTGAGATGAAGAAAAAACACATAGGCAGGCCATCCACATATGCTAAAATAATAGATACGCTGCTTAGGCGAGGATACGTCACAACAATAGGTAACGTGAAATACCTTGTACCAAAGAGGTTAGGTATCCTTGCATATATCTGCCTAACTGGTGACGATTATGTCAGAGAAAAATTACCGCCTAGACGAGAAGAAGATAAGAAGGAACTAGAGGATGCGCAAACTAAATGCGTCAACAACAAGGAACTGGGCAAATTAGTCAGCGAAGATAGGACTAGGCAGCTCGAGGAAGAGATGGATAATGTAGAGATGGGTAAAATAGATTATAAGGAGATACTAACCCAATTGTTTAATGAGATGAAGGAACTAGAGCTATTTTCGTTTGAGTCAGCCGCATGAATCTGTCTTACAATAGGGGTCGCTTGTTTCACCTAATTCACTTAACTTGTCATCTATTTTCTCATCGACATTTATGGTCTTCACGATTATCTTAGATGGAGATGGCTTATTGGCTACACCACTATAAATCACTTGAACGGATTTACTTTTATCCCTATATACAGTTATGCCTTTAGCGCCTAGTTCCCATGCCATTAAGTAAGCCCCCTCCACGTCCTTAATGGTAGCATTGCTCGGCATATTGATCGTCTTGCTAACACCATTATCAATCCACCGCTGCCACGTAGCCTGCATCATCACGTGCCACCTCCAATGAATCTCATTGGCAGTCTTCAGCAAATCATGTAGTTTATACGAACTGGGAAGCATACCGCTCTCCAATATGTATTTCTTTACATCATCGGGAACGTTACCTAGTCTCTCTAGGGCCGTTCCATTATATTCAACTAGTTTACCTATAGCTAAGTTCCTAACGTAGGCAATAGCGAAAATTGGTTCTATGCTTGAATTCACACCAGCTATTAAGCTTCTGCTCCCCTCTGGAGCAATACTCATCACGGTAGCATTCCGTATACCGTTCTTAACCAAGGCACGAATATCATCAAGTGTAGCGTGCATTTCCTTCAATGTACGTAATGCAGCTAACGTGAATTCATCTTGAGCATGTTGAGGGGACTTGATTATCTCCAAGTACTCCGATAAGTATTGATTAGTTATTTGTGATATTTTTCTTGACCTCTCCATCCATCTATCTATTGGGAGTATTCCCTTCTCCCAATCACTCCCATTGAACTTAGGATACGATCCCTTCTCCAATGATAATAAGTGGCTTGCCTTCGTTGCTGCGCTGAACATGAACATTGCCAACGTATCCGCAAGACGTAATGCCTCCGGGCTATCGTAAGGAATACCTAGCTTTATTAATAGATCAGCGAAGCCGTTAACTCCGAGACCTATCTTACGAGTGGCATGATTAGCATCATCGAACATCTTATGCGGATGCCTATTTACATCTATTACATCATCTAGGAATCTCACTGCTATGGCTATATCATTGAATAAGGCATCCCAAGCTACTTGATGCTCATGTATATATCTGGTTATGTTTATGCTACCTAAATTGCACGATTCTCCGGGCAAGAGCGGAACTTCACCACATGGATTTGTTGAAGCAATTACTCCAGCATTCTTTGCTGGGTGCATTATGTTTATGGAGTCCTTATTCAACATACCGGGATCGCCGGAGTCCCATGCGCTCTTTACCCATTCATTAAAGAGCTCCCTAGCATTTACTCTGCCCCATATCTTTATATCGCCCTGTATGGCACGACGCTCACAGTCCTCATAGCATTTTTGAAATTCATCGCCCCATGTATTAGCCAAGCATTGGCACTCCCTGGGACTGAAGAGAAGCCAATCCTCGCCTGTTAATGCGCGTTCCATGAAATAATCAGTGGTCATCACCGATATATTGAAGTTTTGTAATTGAATGTCCTTTAATTGACCTGACTTCGCCTTAATAAACTTCTGTATATCTGCATGCCATACTTCGAGTATCCCCATCATGGCCCCCCTTCTCTTGCCGCCTTGCTTTATAACATCCGTGCTAACGTCGAATAACCGCATGAAGCTGACGGGACCACTAGCGACCCCCACCGTTGACTTAACTACATCCCCCTCAGGCCTCAATTTAGAGAAATTATATCCAGTCCCAGCTCCCATCTTATGTAGCTCAGCAGTTAGAGTCAAGGCGTCATATATTCCAAAACAATTCTCATGAGAGTAACCGGAAATACAATCATCAATTGGCACCACGAAGCATGCAGATAATTCCCCAGAGCGAGTAAATGCATTAAACATTGTTGGGGAATTGGGAAGGAACCTCAAATTGCTCATCAAATCATAAAACTTAGATACCCATGATATAGGGTCAACTCCATATGATTTTTCAGCATAGGCAACCCCCATTGCAACCCTCATCCACATGTATTGAGGAGTCTCAAAGAACGTACCATCAAGTCTCTTTAGCAGATAGCGGCTCATGAGCGTTCTAACACCATTATAAGTGAGCAACCGGTCTCTCTCCGGCCTAATCATACTGCTTAGTTCCTCTATATATTGCTCATAGAATGATGCCATCTCCTTATTCCATAATCCTTGACCCATGCCAGTTAAGAACCATTGCTTGAACCCATTTCTATAAATAGTTTCGAAGTTGGATTGATCGAACTTGCCCAGCACCATTTTATATATACTCCACAACAAATAATCCCTGGCCGCAGCATGCCATCTCATATCATCAGGCGCCTTATTAAGCATTATCAATTGAACCATATCACTTATATCTTGACTCCTTATTGTTTGACTATTTATTAAGCCTTGAAGCTCCTTTAGTACTAGGTCTGGATTTGGCGCATTTACTAAACTAAGCACCCTGAGAAGTTTCCGCGGAGAAAATGGCTCCTCCTTGCCGTTGCGCTTTATTACCTTGGGCATCTTAGATGACTTGGCTATCTCTAATTGCATCTATCCTCCCCACCTATAAAGTTTATTCTTGTAAACGGATAAAATAACCGTATCATTATACTCAATATAACGGTGTAATATCCTAAATAAAGAAGCAATGCTGTAAAATCTTAAGTGGAGAGATAATTGCGAAATTTTCAGTAATTAATAGGAATTACGTGAACACCAACACCTTTCCCTGCCTTATAAATAAATTGACCTCTTCCCCAACATCAAATGGTTTATCCATCATTACCACAACCTCGGTATTATCATTGCTGGGAGGCACCACGGTGACTCTAAAGAGACCACTTGAGTAACTAGATACCTTAACGCGGGCCTGCCCCACGAGGAACCAGTCACTACCTAGAGAGGATTCCTTGGATATCTTTAGATCTTCAAGACGAATACCCAGCTTTACATTATTGGCATTGATCTTATTTATGGGGAAAGAAAAATCATCAACTACTGCATATGTTGCTCCATTTCTTTCTTCGACTTTCCCATTTAACTCCACTAAATCACCTATCAATTTCGCTACCTCCACGGTGATGGGTTTGGAGTATATAATGGATGGTTTATCCACTTGCACCAATTTGCCATGCACTATAACGCCAGCGCGCTCCGCTATGGAGAATATGTCAGCGGGATCATGAGAAACCGTTATTGTAGTTATTTTTAATTCATTTTGAATCCTCCTAACAAGAGCACGAGCACTATCTCTTATTCTGGCATCCAAGTTACTGAACGGCTCATCCAGCAAGAGTATGGATGGATTCTTAACTAATGCGCGCGCCAGCGCCACCCTCTGTTGTTGACCCCCTGATAATTCCCTTGGATAATGATTAAGTACATGTGATATCCCAAGTATTTCCGAGACCTCGTTTATTTTCTTTTGTTCCTCGGCCTTACTTATCTTTAGAGATCTCAGTGGAAATGCAATGTTATCATATGCAGTCATATTGGGATAAAGAGCCCACGTTTGAAATACCATACCTATATTCCTATCCTCGGGAGGCACTATTAACCTATTTGAGACTGCCACTAATTCATTGTCGAAATATAGCTCACCTGTGGTTGGCACATCAAGCCCAGCTATTATACGCATAAGGGTGGTCTTACCGGCTCCGCTGGGTCCTAATATTCCAAAGGATTCACCACTATTGATCTCTATGCTAATCTTATCTAATGCAACTACTTCCTTCTTCTTTGACTTAAATACCTTCGTGATGCCCTTGGCAATTACCTTAACCATATTATACCCCCTTACCTCCAGTTCCAAGAGCTATTAAGCCTTTTATAAAATATCTACCAAGGAATATAAAGATGCCCAATGGAACAATAGATGCTATAAATGCCGCAGCGAACGTTTCATTATAGAGCGTCGCGTATCCTCCAGTAAATGATTGAACAGTGACAGGTATTAGCCGCATATTGGGCGTGGTAGTCAGCATTAAAGGTATGAAGAAGTTGTTCCACGTCTCAATAATGTTAAATATCAATGTTGATACAAAACCCGGCAGCGATAGTGGGAATACTAACTTAATGAAGATTCTCCAATCACTGCCCTTATCGAGCCTAGCAGCTTCGATTATCCTGGGGGGTATTGCAGTTATGAAGATAGACATCAACAATGCTCCAGTTGGCATATAGAAAATGAAGAAGGCAAATGCTAATCCCCAATAAGTATTTAGTAGACCCATATCGGCAACCAACTTGGTTAATGGAATTAATGTGGCTTGATACGGAATAAATGTGGCCAACGATATTAATGAGAACAAGAAATTGCTTATAAAAGAAGATACCTTACTAAAGCTATTTGAAAGCATATAGAAGAAGTAGGCCGCCATGGATCCCAGGAAGGTGGCTATGAATGCCACAGGAAGCACTATTATCAAGCTATTTAGTAATGGCCTACTTAGCGATGACCAAACCACTTGGAAAGGCTCCAAGGTGGGGGATGATGAAGGCACAAGAACTGGCGTCGTATATACGGCTATATCACTCTTTAATCCATTTATTACCATGGCATATATTGGAACTAACCATATAACTATGAAGATTATGATTACCAATTGATGAATTGCAGCCTTTATGGCAGGACTAATTCTCCTAGTCTTGGCCTTACTCATGCTTCATCCACCTCTTTATTCCATATAATGCATAAGGTATTACCACCGCAGTTGCTATTGCTGTTATTATTGTAGCAACAGCGGAGGCTTGCGCAAAATACTCCGTCGTGAATAAGTAATACATATAGACCACGCTAGTTTGGAGAAATATATTAGTTGGTCCACCGCTTAGTAGATAGGGAGGACTAAATATCCTGAAGGAGAAGAGGAATAATAGGGCTGATGATACTATGAATCCATTCATAGAGTTAGGAATAAGAATCCTAAATAATATCCTGAATGGACTAGCCTTATCTATCCTGGCCGCCTCTATCAATGATTTGTCAACACCCATAAAGGCCGCCAAGTAAAAAATCAGCGATAAACCAGCGTATGCCCATATGACCACTATCATTAGGCTTGGAAACTCAGTGGATGGGGATGAAAGCCAGAGAGGAGTCGGCAAATGAAGCATTCTCAGGAACCAATTTATGCCGATATGAATATTAAATAGCCAAAGCCATATCAATGAATTAGCTGCCATGGATATAGATAATGGATATATCAATAATGATAGGTAGAGACTCCTTAATCTCTCATTGCCTAGAAAATAAAGTAAGGAAGCAAATAATAAACCAAGTAAATTGCCAAAGACAACGGCGCCTGCCGACAATAGAATAGAATGAGTAAAGGAGACCGAGAAATACTCAGTGGATAATAGAGACATATATGTTTGGAGACCAACAAATGATGGGTGAGGATTAAGTAGAGACCAATTCGTGAACGAATAATATAGGTTCCATAATACTAGGTAAAGTAAGAGGAATGAAAAGAAAATCGTTGGGATTGCCATTATTAATCCTTGAACTCTCATCATATCACCAATAAACAAACTATTATTTTAATATTGGCTTCGGGAAACATTGTTAGGAATTAACCCAGGGTGGGTAGTAACCGGCAAATGGGTGGCCGGGGAACCCTAGGTAACCAAGGCCAAGCTTAGCGGCGGCCAACCACTCACTCTCCTCCTGATGCATTTCCGTGGCCAGTGTTATATTCCAAGCCGCTATACCACTTGGCCCAACTTGTTGCAATGTGTAGAGACCACTATTCAATTGAGCGAATACATCATCAAATAATCCACCATCAGATAATTGATAAACGAAGTTTTGCTCAGGAGTGCTCAGCAGTTGCTTGTAATCATACCACTGAGCAGGCGTATTAAAGTAATCCGTAGTAACATTGTTATAGAATGTAACTGCCTTCCATTTGGTCCATATTTCTTGCCCAGCCATGGATGCCCACCATTTAACGAATGTCAAAGCATTCTGTTCCTGCGGGCCCACTGGAACCGCAACCGAATCAATAACTAATGCATAATAGTTCTGCGTACCTGGAAACGGCTCCTCCACAATCGTCACATTATTCCAATTAATATAAGGCGCAACCGCTGGGTATATGGTTATATTGAGAAAATCATAGGCATAATTAGTTAACCAATTACCATTAGCTTGGAATGCCACATTACCTTGAGCTAGATCAGTTAATCCCTGGGTCCAAGTCAATGATTGCCAGCCTGGATAATCATATGAGGTAAAGTTGAGGAATAATTGATTAGTTTCAGCTATCCATTTCTGTACCGTTGCATTGTTTAATGGAATTACTCCGTATATCATTTCATTATATACATGAGGCCCAGCCAGAGATAGGAAAATGTCTTCCCAAAGATTTAATTGATCCCAACCACCATCAGAGCCAGGCACCATCCATGGGGAAACACCATGAGCGGCTAATTGAACTGTATCATATTCTAGTGTAGATAAATTAGTTGGTATTGGCAAATCATACTTCTTAAGCAATTTCAGATTAATATAAAGCAATGCACCTCTATGAACATTAACCGGTATTGATAATAAAGTTCCATTGAATGCACCGGCTTGAAGTACTTCAGGCACGGCATATTTAAAGAGACCAATCTGTTGAGCTATTGGCGTCATATTAACGAAGTTATTTATTCCCTTGGGAGCTATTTCCACATAACTTATCATCTCAGGACCATAATGCACTTGGAACAATGCCGGCGGTTTTCCAGCCTCTATTAGCGTGAGTATTGCGTACTTGGCGTTGGTTCCCCCAGCACCTGGAACTATTGTTGGGGTTACGTTTAGGTGGTATTGGTTTTCGAATGCTGGTATTAAGTGGTTTAGCGCTACCTTACCCTCAGTGGCCCACCACGTGTAGAATATTAATGGCGTCTTTGTTGTAGTTGTTGGTTTATAGGTTATTGCTACAGCGGCCGCCACAACCACCACGA
>JBMFVP010000001.1:0-60543 GCA_049965935.1 Thermocladium sp. | reverse complement strand
GGAGTAGCGCCCAATAAAGGGGCGTAACCCCCTAGACCTCGGGGAACCCTCGCCATTTATGGCGGGGAGGAGGTCAGAAGTCTATTAATTAACTCAAGCGGAGTCACTATTAGGTGCTCCAAGCCTCTTCTCATCCTTGGTCTTACCTATATCCCGCACTGATACTAACCATCGCGCCATGGTTGAGTTATCCAACGTGCTCCAACTCAATAAATCACTGCTCATTTTCCTGCTTATATTTATTAACTGGACAGAGTTCAGTACAGTAACCATGATTTTTATAATAATTATTACCTTAAAAATTTGTTGCATATCCTTTAATTAGCGCGCAAGTTTCTTGCTGCTTTCGTATAATTTATAATTGAGACAATTGTTTAATTGCTGCTTTCCTGGTATTTATTCCTCCCATCAAGTAAGTGCTTAATGCCTAATGCTTAATGATGGAAATGGCCTTCGTGCTCCATTTTAAACAAGGGCTAGGTCCCTGAAGTCATATGGCAAGGTCTTCCCCTTTGCCTTTATTTCATCATACCTCTTCACTAAGAATGCTTCTAGGACGGGGCACCCCTCGTACTTGCCGTCCCGTGGACACTTGTCTCCCTCTCCCTCCATTATGAAGCAATCTCCCGAGTGGAGGTCGAAGTAGGGACACTTCTTATAGTATATCTTTATTGATTTCACTATTCTATCGGCCCACTTCCTCTTTGGATCCTTTATGTCCTTCTTTAGCTCGAACTCGTTGAAATCATCCTCATCCGACATCTTTTTCCCTCTGTTTATGCTGATAGAAAAGGTTAATAGAGTTTTCCCTTATTGCAAAACGGTATGGATGATTTAACCGAGAAAATGCCTAAGTTATCGGGCTTGCTTAGGCGGGAAAGCATCCCAGTGGAGAAGCTGGTGGCTAACTCAATTAGGTCTAAGGGCGTCAGCAATATATTGGCCGGCCTTGAGCTATCCCTAAAGGGCTTAAGCGACGTCGCCTTGGATATATTGAGTGGATTAGCCGTGGGTCGCCACGTGATGGTGATGGGGCCCGTGGGAGTTGGTAAAACGACCCTGGCCGAGGAGGTTGCCTCCCTTCTCTCAATATCGGATCCTCCATATATGGAGGTTGCTTGCCATAGCCACATGACGGCCGCGGAGTTAACTGGCGATATAGATATAGCGGTGGCTCTCCAGGCTGGCTTGGATCACCCCCTCGCCTTCATTCCAGGTCCACTTGTTATGGCCCACGGCGGCATACTTGTACTGGATGAGATAAATAGATTGAATCCCTATAGTCAAGCAGCCCTACTTCAAGCACTGCAGGAGCACTTCGTGTTCATAAGGGGCTTCCGCATACGCAGTGATTTCCTGGTAATAGCGACCTCAAATCCCTCGGAGTACTCGGGCGTGTATGAGTTAAGCGAGGCATTAGCAGATAGAATGAAAGTGGTTAATATAAATTACCCGGATAGAGACGTGCTGCGGGCAATACTTAATTGGAAAGCCAATCTAATGCTTGAGCACTTGGGCGTTAAGGCTCCTGAATTCGCCGTGGAGGTGGTGTCTAACCTAGTGATGCAAGTGGTTCAGGATGGCTTAGTCGATATTGGTCCAAGCATTCGATCCTCCATATATGCGATATCCAGCGCAATGTCGCGTGCCTGGATAGAGGGTCGCGACGTTAGTCTAGCTGATTTGAAGAAGGAAGTAGTTAGCAATGTGGCTCACGTTATGAGGGGAAACTTCTCTAACGACGAGGAGAAAATCAATTACCTACTTAAGAAGTTCGATGATGCGGCGGCCTTGAGCCGGAGGAAGCGTTAGCATTTAAAGCCGGTGCGAGGGAATGCATTCCCCAGTGTATATTGATTACATTTCCCGAGTGCTGGATAAAGTATATGAGTACTTGAGCGCCGATGCCCGGGTAATTAGGCCCGGCTCGGTGCGAGGGTTTCAGTCGGCCATTGATGATATAACCATGAGAATGATGCTATCAAGTGATTATGATGTCAAGGAATTAATGAAGCGAATAGGCATTGAGAACCTCATTACTTCGGTGGAAACAACTAATCCTGATGACAAGGTCCAAGTATTGGAGGATGCATTTGATTATGCATTTAATTCCGTGGATTCATCCATGAAATCCGAAGAGAATAGGGTTGAGGTTCCCATTCCTCCCAGCAATTCGGGAATGAGTGGGAGGAACAATAATGAGCATGTTGATCAACCTCAAGATAAAGGCGACCAGGATAGAGTTTCGGCATCTGGTTCCCTGGTTATGGTTGATGGGGCGAGCACCATGGTGACGGCAATATATGAGGCCCTTTATGGCAGTGTTGGAACGGCGAATTTCCTTAACTTGGCCCAGCTCCTCAATATGTTTGTGGATCCCATGGCTAATATAACTGAGAAGTTAAAGGCAATGGAGAAGTTATTCCCGTACCTAAGCACTTATGGTCTCTTGTCTCCTCAGGATAAGGGGAGGAAGGCTGCATTGGATACATTAAGATCCAGGAGCCGCGGCGCCTCGTCTCCCGCAGGAACCGTGAGAGTAGTGAGGTTCACCGAGACCACCATATACCCCACCTACGTCGTGAGCATGAGGGGCTATAGATTAGGGGATGGTTTCTCAAGCATAGATTTCGATAAGACGGCCCTAAATGTCTCGCGGAAGATGTTGATGGGGAAACCCGTGACTCAGAGGGATATAGTTGTGAAGGAGTACGCCGACATAAAGATGCTGGATATAGTCTTGTGCCTAGATGTGTCGGGCAGCATGCGTGAGTTGAGTGATGGAGTGATGAAGATAGATATAGCGAGAGACGCTATATCTAGGTACATTAATTTCCTGTCCAGAACAAGCGATAGATTGGCGTTAATACTATTCAATTTCCGGGCCGATGTATTATGGAAGCTCCACCCAGTATCCAGGTATAAGCGGGAAATGTTGGAGATAACTAAGTACATATACGCAGGCGGCGGCACCAATATATCGAATGCATTGGAGAAATCCATTGATGTGGTGACGGGAACAAGCGGTGCAACGAGGCACTTAATATGCGTCACTGATGGTCGCACAATTAATGCAGTTAAGGCAATTAAGGATGCGGTTAAGTTGAGAAGAATGGGAACAACAATATCCACAATAGCCATAGGCAGCAATAGCGATGATGATTTATTAATGAAGATATCGAAGCTTGGAAACGGTTTATTCATAAAGATAAGCAGCATGAGGGACCTCGATAGGGCTTTATTGATGGATAAAATGATGATAAAATAACCAAGGAATAAGTAATATGGTTACCTCGTTTTAGCGATAATGATATATAGGGACCCCCCGCTTATCACTCGTGAAGTTGCCTTTATTCGTTGATTGCGTCGAGTCAGGGGACACGATTGCATGCCCGGGCGACACTGGTTACAGCACTATTCCCCTCTTTGGGAAGACCGTGAGGCTACGGAAGGATTCACAGCCTATTCAATTAATGGGGTGCCTAGATGAATTAAGCAACTTAGCGCATGGATTCAGGTTACAGGGTGATCCCCTCGTGGCCCGTGTATCCTCGATCGTGGTCGGCCTAGCCGTTCAATTAAATGCATATATGGTGCAGGGAAGCGATGAGCGGTTGGGGAAAGTAATGGCAGTCGAGAAGGCATTGGAGTCGCTTGTGGCTGAGAATTGTAGGGATAGAGAGGCGAGGCTAGGGTGGATAATGCCGACGACGCAGCGAGGAGTCGCCGTGGATTCCCTTAGAGTTAAGTTAAGGCAATGCGGTAGGATTGCTTCAAGCATGGTGGAGGAGTACGGCGAGAAGGCCGCTAATGTGATGATGATGCTTAATCAGGCAGATAAAATAGCCGCGCAACTCCTCTACTGCATGGGGGAAGGCAAGGTATTTAGATCCGTTGATGACTTAACCGCGCAACTGCTTAGGGATGCATTATAGGTGGAATGCATTGGATTGGTGGCTAGAATTAATTCTGGGCATCCTCCTAGTAATGATTGGCTCCTACCTCTTCACCGAGGGGGCGGAGGGCGTGGGGTCCCGCTTCTCGTTGTCCTCATCATTCCTGGGTTCCGTGGTGAGTCCCCTCTTCACATCAATGCCTGAAGCCATTGTTTTAATAGTGTCCCTATACCAAGGCGCTCGAGACGTGGGGATCGGCACGGTCTTTGGGGAGCCATTCATGGTGTCCACAATATCATACTCATTAGTGGCTATCCCGCTTTTTCTGGCTCGCCGAGCCTCGTTAAGCGTTCAGCGTCGCCTCATTATTCCGTACCTACTAGTTATTGGGGCCTACCCATCGACGCTCCTGGCCTCCCTGGGCCTGCATTGGCTCGGCGCCTCAATCCTCCTAGCGGCATATATAGTCTTCATTGCCTTAATGAGGGGTACCCCAATGGAGCCTGGAGAGTATGGTGGCCACGGCTCGTTTCTCCCAAAGCTAATCATTTCCCTCATCTTGATCCCCATTGGTTCCCATATATTGGTCAACGGCGTGGAGTCAACCGCATCGGTTCTTGGATTGGGGGAATTAGCGTTATCCCTTGTCTTGATCCCCATAGCAACCGCATTACCGGAAACAATGAGTTCAATGATTTGGGCGTATAAGGGCCAAGACACTCTGGCAATTGGGGCACTAATAGGTGAGCAAGCGATATTCTCGACCCTTTACCCGGCGCTGCTTCTCTTAACGGTAGGCTTTAATGATGGGGCAGTAATCGAGTGGAGCGTTGCCGCGACCGTATTCTCATCACTGGTAATGCTTCCCTTGGTCTCTAGGGGAAAAATACCAACTCCAGCACTATTGGTGGGTCTGGCGCCTTACGTGGCTTACTTGATCATCATGCTTCACTTATAGTGAAGGACTTGTGATCCCCAACATACTCGCCCCAACTAATATCTATCCTACTTATGCGCCCAACCCCAATGCGCCTCAGCCAATTAATTAATTCCTCTATCTTAAGCGAGTCCCCCTCCACAATTACGGTCACCGATCCATCAGCCTCATTTCTGGCCATGCCGGTTAATCCCATGGCGAGCGCCTTTCTTCTTATGGTTGGTCTCATGCCCACTCCCTGCACTTCCCCCCACAGCTTAATCAGGGCTCGCCTCTTTCTATCTAAGGTCAGGACAGGGGACTTAAGCTTGGCTGCGAGCCCCTTATCGGCTATGAGTGGCAACACATCGCTTGGAACAATTAATTCGCCGCTGCCCTTCCCCATTATTCTCCCGATCACCATAGGCTTAAGCCGCCGTATTTGGCTTAACTCGCTCATCAATTCCTCGATAACTTTCCTGTGAGCCACTATCGCCAGTGAACCATTGGTGCCGGATGTTGCGTCCGCCATTATGTAGTTCTCGGCAGCGAATCTGGCCACTGCGTCATTAACGAGGGGCACCTTCTCTAGCTTGATATTGACGCGGGCCTGCTCCGCCAGTTCCTTAAACACGAATATGCCGGGTCCACTTATATCAACCGTGGCCGCCACGTGCCTTAATGGATCGAATTCCTCTCCAATGAGCGGTAAATGCCTATTTATCACCTTAGCGATATCGATGTTGGGAATCATCATCGTCTTCATGGTTTCATTCTTTAACTCCTCTAATTCGTCCACGCTCATTACCTCCTCCTCGAAGCTCCTCATTAGGTCTTGATCTATGTGAATCGTCACGAATGTGCCTATCACGCTTAGTTGGCCGAGGGGCCCCGTCACCATTACTTGGAAATCCTCATTTATCTTGTCATAGAAGAAAGGCGGCTCCTTATCTATTTCCCCAGTAACGGTTGCCCCAATCAATAGATACCCCTTCCCCGGTTGAGGTGCATCCCGTAACTCTGCGCCTATGGATTCCGCGAACTTAGCTATATTAGCCCTCATCTCGTTCAGGTACATGCTGGGCGCATCATAGACAGGGTAGATAACCAATTTCTCGTAGGCCCCCTTAACGAATAAATCATTTAATGCGTTACTAATGGCGACGGATACCTGCGGGTAGGAGGCCACTTCATCGGTTGGATCTATTACTTGTATGGTATCGTTATTGGCTAGGACATAGCCATTCGCCTCCTTATCCCTCGTCTTGATCATATCAATGATGAAAACATCGGTCCCAGGCTTAGTAGTGACTATGCTGTGTCCCTTCCCAATTAGTATTCTCCTCCTAGTGGATCCCAACTCCTTATAGAGGCGGAGAACTGCCTTGGCGAATCCCTCGGCATCCCCGGCCTCGCCCTGAAATACTTGAGCCAGCAAAACAACTGTATCGGGCTCGAATTCCTCTATAGCTCCCTTATCCAGCTTCACTTCACTTAGTCCAGTGATTAGCCTCGATACCTCGGCTTCACGCCCGCTGAGCACGGCCACGTCCTCCCTAGGCGAAATATCTAAGTTAAGTCCAGCCATTTCCTTACTCATTATGGACAATGCCGGGTACAGCACCTTATATAGATCCACCTTAACTGAGCAACCCAATGCGAGGGACGTTAAATTAACCCCGACCTCGGCGTATTTTCGAATATGCGACTCAAACCTCTCTATTCTATTCATTGCCATAGCTATGGCTAAATGCCGTTTAAAGTCATTGAGCTATGCATAATATGCAGGGCAGATTTTTAATTTAAACTGCTCCCGGCTTTTCCGTATATGTCTCAAGTGTATGAGATCGACGTGAAGGGGGTAGAGTGCCCTCAACCAATTAATGCAGTGGCAAAGGAATTATCCAAGATGCCGATAGGCACTCAATTCAGAATAGTGACGGATAATTACGTGTGCTACATGATGCTTCAACGCCTACTTAAAATGCTTGGGGAACGCATAGACTCCACAACAGAACATGAGGACACCGAGGAGTACGAGATAACCGCAACCAGATTAATGTGAAGCAACCACCAGATTCTCCATAATTTAATTCGTCAATGACGCCATGAGCGAAGCGGGGGAATCAATGAATTGCCCCGGAAGATTCCTCACACTTTGTGGGTCAGCTCTGGGGATAATGGCATCCATAATATTTTAATTTTGAATCGAGGAGTCGGATTCGTGAGGAGAGGCGCGCCTGGGTTTAAGGTGGATGGTTTACCCTATGGGGCTAGGGTATACATGAATAATCAAGTCCTAATACCGGCCAGCCTCGTTAGGGTGCTTAACGTGATTCACGTGCGGTACGTGGATCTAGTGGTGGAGCATGAGGGCATTAAGATAGAGATTCATGGAGTTAAGCTGCTTAAGACTAGGCACACAGATTCTAGGCAATTCACTATTCCTAAGGATATTAGGGATAAATACGGCATACAGCCTGGCGATAAGATAACTATTATAGATGTTAAGCGTTCCTCCGCCCAATAAGGATTAAAAATACAAGTATTAAAAACGCTCATGTGCGACAAGTACTGGGAATTAAGGCAAAACATTGAGGTGACGTGTGGCCCCCGGTCACTCCTCGCTAGGCTTCGAGGTGACTCGTCGGAGAGCGACTTAGCGATTTACTGGAGGGAGGCCAGTGGTGATGTGTTTAAGGTAGCTCTTCCCGGATTCAGTGCGAGGGCTGTGCTCCTAGGCGGTTTGCCCCACATATCACCGGAGGATATTGTTCTCTCCCTTCCCCTTAATGAGAATTACTTGGGTCCCCTCATTAGGTTCCTGCCTCCCGTTGATTGGGATTGGATAATTATGCAGGCGCAAAGAATGGGGAAAAAATATGTCGCGCAGTTAATGGGTCTCAAAAGCATGAAAATCAAAGAGTTATGAGAAGAAGAGAAGAAAGGAAAAAAGATTATTTTTAATTTGTTGGTTTTTGTTTTATTATTACTTGCTGCCTGGACCGAAGAGTCCGCCCGCCATTCTCTTTCTTCTCCAGTTGCCGTACTCTATCAAGGCGATGACCACTATAATCACCACTATGACTACCAGCACTATTAACAGTATCACTGTGCTCATTGGGACGAAGGTGTTTCCAATCATGTAGCCACTGACTGGTAGAGTCACTGTCAATGGGTAGCTGGTTCCAGGCGATAGGGTCACGGTTCTACTCGAGGTGGCTCCATACGCGCTAACGGTCACGGTGTAGGTGTAGCCGCTCCCGCTTGGAAGCACTACATCCACGGAGCCCGTGCCGCTCGCGACGACCACGCCATTATAGCTGACATTAATTGCCGCATTGCTGAATGCGACTCCGTTCTGCGACTCTGCGCTCACCTTAAGCTCAGCCACGGGTATCGATAGGGTGGATACAGTTCCATTGCTCACGGTCACTGTTGCAGTGTAAGGCACATTACTAATGCTTCCGCTCAGCGTGTAGCTACCGCTTGGCAGAGTCAGGCTGACTGCTGCCGTGTTTCCGCTCGCCACGGTCTTGCCATTATACGATAGCGACAGTGTATAGCTCTGTGGAGTTAATCCACCGGTGAAGCCCACACTTAAGGCACCGGTGCTGAATGTTGCTGGCATAATTGCTCCACTGCTTACGCTCACTGTTACTGGACTTAATGGTACTCCATTGAGGGTACCAGTTAATGTGTAGGTGCCTGCTGGTACTACTAGGCTGACTGCTGCCGTGTTTCCGCTCGCCACGGTAGCACCGTTGTACAGCAAGTTAACAGTATAGGGCTCGCTGGAGGTTGGCGCCACTGCGAAGCCCACGGCTAACTTACCTACTGGTATTGATACTGGCTCTACTTGCATATTGCTTACTGAGACAGTTATTGGGGTTATGGGCACTCCATCAACTGAACCGCTCAGCGAGTAACCGAGGGTTCCGCTTGGCAATGCTGGAACCACTACTGCTCCAGTTGCGCCTAGGGTTGCTATATTAATTCCATTATAGGTCAAATTATATGTGGCTTGGCTTGGAACTAGGCTGCTTGGGTACTGCAGCGAGACCTCGGCAGCCGGTACAGTGAATTGCAGTGGTGCACTATAGTTACTGCTGCCTAGGTAGTAATTCACTGCGTAGTTAATGGGTATTCCCATCCAACTATTCTCGGTCACTGATATGGTTGCTCCAGAGGTGCTTATCGGTAACAGTGGAGTCTCTATTTGGCCGCTGCTCGGCACGGTGAATGTGCCGCTATATACCGTGGTAGTTCCGACCTTGGATACCTTAGCTAATCCACCGACTCCAGTTATTTGATACACTGGTTCACTCACTGCAACACTGAGCTGGGCACCGGTCGGTACAGTGCCTAGACTGGTCGAGGCGCTTATCGGTAATCCAGTGCTTACCCCGATCGTTACAGGCGTCAGCACTGCCCGCATTACTATGTTGAATCCACTGCTCGGCACGGTTGCTCCTCTCTGTATGGAGAAGCTGCTTGCTCCAACAGGCACGTAACCCACGCCGGGCACGTAGGCGTAGGCAGTTACGTTGAAGTTGGTGGCTGGCACTTGGCTATATACTTGCTGCGTCAAGAGGTGAGACACCCTTATATCATATATGGTGGAGCTACCGTCATCTCCAGTGACTCCGCTAGCCATGAATTCAAGTCCCCTAGTCGCGCTGTCAGTCACTATAACGGTGGCATTGCTGACTGGTTGCCCACCAACGGTATCAACAGTTATAGTGACTGGGTAGACGTAAGTCCTCACTGCCTGTACTTGGAATGCATCTCCAAGCTGGTAGACATCATTCTGGACGCCAGTATCATAGACATCTATGAATGGATACCTAGCGCTGTTTATCAAGTAGAGCGGGTAACTATCATACCAATACACCACTATCCTGGGCGTTGGAGATCCAATTGATTGAGCTACCGTGTTGCTAGTGATTCCAACAGTAACATTATCATAGGTTCCCGACTTGTATGTGGCCGTGAAGCCTGCCACTGGTACTCCCTCAGCCTCGCTGCTAGTTACTGTGCTTATGGCTCCATTGGATGCCACATAATTCGCGGATAAAGTAACGCTTATGCTGACGGGCAATGGCTGTAGTAGCATGCCGTTATTACCGGATATTGTTAATGCAACTAGTTGGTTGCCGAAGTAGGCGGCTATGGTTTGGTTAGCCAGAGGCCTACTGTTCCAGTCCTGCACCTGGCTCAACGGCGAGTAGTATGCTACCGGTGTAGCCGTGCCGCTCAACCATATCTTGGCGAACTCATCTCCATCAGTGGTTGGGAATATATCCTTGGGTCCCACGAAGCCAGTATCGTTCCTGTTCAGCAATACTGTGGGGCCGCTTGTTATATAGCCATTGCCGGATCCTAGGTGGGTTCCGGCATATATCTCGCTGAATATATCTGGCACAGTTATGCTTGTGGTAACAACTATTGGCTGCACATATCCCTGCATTGATCCAAGGCTTATCATTGTGCCATTGGGCAGCACGAAGTTGTAGCTGGCGGTTGCCTTAGTGTATGTTACATTGTACTGGTATGAGTAGACCGCGGTGAAGGTCACGTTTAGCTGTGGCTCATAGAACTCCAGCACTGGAACATAGCCGCTCTTCATGGTGGCACTAGCTAGTACACTGCTGCCATAGATGTACTTGGCTGGTACAGTGGTTATCTCGCCGAATGGTAGAGCCATTGGCGAGCTGTATGTTACAGAGTTAATCGCGGTTCCATTCACTATGAAGGTGTAACCGCTGAGCGTTAGGGATAGGCTTTGTATAGCATATGGCTGTGGCGCTGGGGTCGTCATGTCGTTGAATACTGATATGCCCTCCAGGGCTATTGTCGGTAGGTTAACGACTCCTTGCGCACTGTCCGTGAAGTAGAGTGGAGTCCCATCGACTTGTCCATATATTCCATATATTGGCCAGGAACCGGCTCCCGTTCCAAAGCCGACTCCGGGCACAATCAAGTTGCTTGTCACGGTTCCCTGGCTGCCGGCGTAGACGGTGTTCCATCCGCCGCTTACATTGTATGCATTCATCACTATGAAGGTGGTGGCGTTGACGTATGGGGTTGGCACTATATCATGCAGTGAAGACGGCGTGTATCCAGCGGTGTATACGTTCAACATGTTGGCTGGAGCTAGGTCCGGCGTGTTCTGGGTACCCAATACGTATGCCCTCGCTATCTTAGCAAAGAACACGGCGTTTCCAACTGAGGTGTATGGCGCTTGAGATAATTCGCTGGCCAGTGAAACCAATGAATCCAGCCTACCCGTTATGTTTGTTGGCATTATTGGAGTGTATCCAGCGGTGTTCGGCGCGTAGGTGGGCACATCAAACGTCGCTACTCCACTGCTTCCTACAGGTATTAATACGGTGAATGGAGTGCCGAAGTATGGCGCCCAAGTTGAGTCGGGCACCACCTTCCACCACCAAACTCCATTCGTGTTGGTAGTGTTGCTGTAGAGGTTAGCGCTGGTGAGTGTTGAGTACCCGCCTATGCCTGTGCTCAGCACTGCATCCGTCTCATTAGTCCATGAACCTGTTCCCATCATTGTTATGTTAACGTATATCGCCGTTACCTTAGCTGCTCCGCTCAATATCTGCTTCGCTAGGCTCAATGTCTGGTTGGGCGTCTTAACCAGCTCGGCAACTAGGTTCGGCAGCGAGACCGATGTTAACGGAACCACTAGTGGATCCCACCTGCCTAATGCTGCCTGGAACTGTGGCGTCACGTCGACAGTTCCTAGGGTGAAGTTGTAGCTTGCCGTGGCATTAGTCACGGTCACTATTATTGTTGCGACCGCTCCCTGAACCGTGCTTCCCGGCGTTACCATTATGTAGGTCTCCATTGACCTCAAGCTAAGCGGCGGTATTCCACCGAAGTTAGTGAATACGAATGTAGTCTCATTCATGGCCGCATTTGTGACGGTCATTGTGGCTGGCGGCGTCTTTAACTCACTCGTTAATTCAGCGAACTTAGTTGCTCCACTGACGCTGGGCACTTGATCCAGCGCTACAAATGGCTCAGCATAATTGCTGTAGCCTATAGCGAAGGTCGGGGTGCCAACGGTCACATTGAAGTAGTATCCCTTCGCGTTGCTGTACAGGTTGCTCATTGGCAACCCTGTTACGGTTGTACCGCTAATGCTTGCTCCGAATAGGTTGGGCAGCATGTAGTATACCAGCGAGGCGGAGTTATTGTATGCCTCCTTGGAGTAATCCGCCACTAAGGCATTGCCGATGACCTTCCTTATCTCTATCCACTTGCTTCCCTGCGTCACGAACAAGTTGCCGGTCGTGTATGCACTGGCATAACTGCTGAATGGATAGACCAATCCATTGAAGTAATCGCTGCCCCAAGTCTTAAACGCAGTGTTACTGGTATTAACGTATCCTCTGAATAGCGAGTCATAGAAGGTCAATGAAACCACTGTATTGGGCACAGTGTAGTGAAGCGACTTGCTTGTCACGGTGAACTGTATCGGGTAGACGCTTGTCACTAGAACTACGGAGCCAAGTGGAACAGGCATGGCTTTTCCACCAATATAGACGGTGTAGCTGGTGACGTACTTAATTGTGCCATTACTGAATGCCAGCGCTACCTCATTAGGTTGAGGCACCGGGAACACGCTATTGAATACCTCATAGCCTAAGTAGAATGCCTTTGCATCAAACATTTGTCCAGGCATGAATGCCCTGGCCCTGAACGCCGTCCCTTGCCCAGATATTAAGTAGCTGGGCAGCGTGAATACGGCGTATGGACCCGCATTAGAGGCATTGGCCAGCACCACGGCAGTATCCACAAATGAGGCATTGCCGAGCACCCAGTTATAGTTCCTGGATGCCACGGCAGCCCTCTCCTTATAGAGATAAGTCTGCGATAAGTTCCTGAACTGAGCTAATCCACCGGCTATCGCTATTAGGTTGAAGTCGGTCTGGTTATACACCTCATTAGCGGTCTCATTATACCAAATGCTGGCTAAGTTATATGGACTGAACTGGTCATTTAACACGAGCGTCGTGTTGCTCCATAGGGCCACTCCCGGATACGCTGGGTAAATTGGTTGATTCGCCAAAACGTTTCCAGCGACATCGGTGACATATACCTGCAAGTTCTCAACGGGCACAGTTACCTTAAATACCTCATAGCATGTGGCGGTCATTGGCACCGTGTAGGTCGTGTTATCGTAAATCAATAAGTTCTGGTCAAGTTCTCCCCTGGTTCCATAGGTGTATGCAGTAGTTGTCTGGTTAAGGTTGAGCCACTCGGCGTATGCGGTGAATGATTGGTTCAATGCATTCTGTTGAGGCGTGTACGTGTATGCACTATCCACGCTTGGATAGAGCGTCCTAACCTCCAGCGTGAAGTAGGAGAACGGCTTTATGTATGGGGCATTTATTGGGACATCCGTCACTATAGCCATGCCGTAAGGCTCGGCAGCGCTGAAGCCCGTTATTAGTCCATTCATCTTGAATTCCTCGGTTCCATTGGTTATTCCCTGCACCATTTCCTGGCCATTAACTCCACTGAGGGCTTCCACCACGAAGCCAGGCAGCGAGTACCCTGTGGTGGATACGACATTAACGGTTATGTCTATCAATGGGAAGTATATGTTATTCACGCTAGTGGCATTAAGCGTCACGACGCCGGTCGGCTGCCTAGTGACTGGGTTAACCGATGGCATCACGTAACCGAAGTAAATCAGGGTGAAGTTTGCGGTGGGCTTAACTACCTTAATCGGCACGTTCCACACATTGACCTGAACTGGGAACTGAAGCAGCGTGTATGGGTAGGAGAATGCGATGGTCTCATTAAAGCTGCCGAATGGAGTGGAGACCTCAACGACGCCGCTGGTTATAGGCTCATTGCAGAGATTCAGGAACTCCACCTTAACGAAGTAAACATGGACGGCAGTGTATGCTTGCTCGCTTAATAGCGTTAATCCATTGGATAACGTGACTGCCTGCTCCGTCGTTGCTCCATATAATGTGTTATTAACGGTGCTTGGGTATAGGGATGGCGGGTAGTATGCCGTGAATTCGGGAACTACGTACTGCCCAGAGGCAGTGGTCGGCGATCCGAACACGGTCGTCGTTATTCCACTGCTGCTGGCGACATATGTGGCATTAAATGTGCCGACGCCTACCTGCATGCCAACATAATTGAGCTGTAGCCTGTAGAAGGCCGACTTAAGTGTGGTCAAGTATTGCCCAACCACTGCTCCATTGCTCACCGTTATGCTGCCCATTAGGGTTGGCAATGGCACTAATACTGCTGGGGATTGGCTGAGTGCCCCCTGGTGGTTATAGACCATTTGAAGAGATGGGAATATCGCCACATCGCTATACCCACTGATGGTGACGCTGCCGGTCGCCAATAATGATAGGGATGCCGTGGATGTTCCATAGTACAAGGTCGCGGAGACTGCTTGGGCCTTCTCTGCCGGCAGTGGAGATTGGCTGAATACGCTATATGTTGGAGTATAGAGGGTCACATAGAACTCAACGGGAAGCAGAGATGTATATACTACGGGTATCTCCTCATACGTTGTATCGCTCTGTATCATGTAGTTAACTAGAGGTGCAAGGTTCAGATCAGCCACGTCCCAAGTACCGGAATTAGTCTGGTACTCCAGTACCAAATTCAGCGCACTGACGGATAGTGGGGTCACGGTTGGAGTAGAAGTGCCACTGAGGGTCTCGTACACTACTCCAGTATACTCGACGGCGGGTATGCTAACTACGTTGGGGGTCAACAGGAAGTTTATGGGTAATGGTCCATAAAGTATGGTCCTATTTGTCATTACCTCAAAGAGCAGTGAATCCTGGGAAACCGGGTAAGCGCTGAGTCCAAAAGCTGAACCAGCTATCAAGTTGCCCTTTATGTCTGATACGGCGCCAGCATTAAATGATATTAATCCAATGCCCAACACGAACTCAGGCACGGCAACTCCTTTCCCATAATTGTATCCGTTAAGTGAGGAAACTCCAACAAGCGTATCATTATAGAAGTCATATGCAGCCATTATGCCGCCTGCTAGCAATGAACCAGCCCATATACCGGAGGAGGTGTAGCCTCCCCATGGGTAGTGGGTGACCGAGTATAGGGTTACTGTTACCTGGGATCCAGTGCCTGGGTTGAAGTAGGTGTAGTTGATGCCTATATTGAAGCTGACTGGGTTAGCCTCGCCGGCTTGATCAAACCCTATTAGTTGCCCGTTTTGGTATATTAATGCTGGGAGGTACCAAATGGGTCCAAAGACAGCCCATGGACTGTTTCCAAACACTAGCTTGCCATTATTGGTGAGCGCCTCGGCGGTGCTGTTCACGCCCAGCACTTGCGCTATTATTGACTTGCCATTATAGTTTTCACTGAATGATAGGGTTAATTGATTAAATAATTGAGTTGATGCTAATGGGCTTGCCTTGAACTTAGTGCTTAAGTCTTGTCCAACCCATATATACATCACGTTGAATCCAGTCATAACCACTGCACTATAGTTCTGAGGCTTCATGGTGGTCGGGTTCAATCCCCGCACGGTTTGCCATACTGGGTAACCATTATAGCCGTTAAGGAGGGTTAATTTGCCTGTGGGCGAGGTCAGGTTAGCTATTAGGGATGCTAGTGATGCATTAGCCGTGGTGAAGTTGAATAGGACCCACTGGTATCCATCATAGGTCATCGTTACCGCAACGGTCCACTCGGCGTAAGTTTTGCTGGTATAGAGTCCATTCTTTGTTCCCGGATAGGTTATGTTGAAGTTCCAAGTAACTCCGCCGGTGGAGTTGCTCATTGATGTTGCGCTATAGAATAGCTTGGGATAGCTGGCAGTGCCATTAACATAAGTGGCATTGTATATGTAGATGGTTAATTGTTGATTAGCGAGCCCATACCAGACAGGCGTGGTGTTATATAGGAGTTGGAACTCCTCATAAAGCATTGGATTCGATGTTTTTAGGCCTTGAACGTAGCTATATGGTGGTTGAGCGTATGATAAGTTCCAAGATATGTGCACTGGCACCGGTGGCAAAGTTATTGGCGGTGGCACCGGTGATGGTAAGGTGCTTGCCTTTACTATTTGAGTTGCCCCTATTGCTAGGGCTATCGTGAGTAGTATTGCTATTATTCTCGTCCAGTTTGTTTTTGATTCGGACATAGCGATAAACCCAACGCCGGCCCCCTTTTTAAGAACCCCGCCCGCCTCACCGTGGAACAATGCCTAGCAATCAATTCAATTATACTTGGAACAGTTCAAACAAGATGGGCCCCATAAGAAAAACAACTAGAACATCGCCCAAACCCTAAAAGGGCACCTATCGTTATCAAATGAGAAGCCCCTTATTAGTGGTGTATTTGAGAAGAATTATGCTTTCGCCTTGGATGGAAGGCGCCTCCTTTGACTTAGATTACAATACCGATAACGGGTCTCCCAAGGCCTTAAAACCTTTACTAATGAGGGGAGATTAACGAGTGGTGCTCAAGTGAAATGGTAAGGAATATAATGGCTCTAGGTTGGAAAAATAATGATTTAATTTTTTGATTTGTTTGTTACTTAAGTAGTGGTGTGCCGTAGTAGGCTAGGTTGCCTACATTTAGGCTGCCGATGCCCGTGACTGGGTTCCACTCGTATGGTCTAACCATCCAACCCGTTGCGCTGTTGGCACCATTGAACCCGTACTGCACATTAATGAATATTGGGTGGTTACCAGTATAGGCATTCCTGCCCAGCATATACCATAATTGATACATCACGGGCGCCGCTTGCCCAATCTTATAATTAATGCCCTTGCCATTAATGTAGCTCTGCCAGACGGATGTCATGGCCATGGTTAGCGGAGAAGCAAGGGAGGTGCCTCCCCATATATATGGCGAGAAGGATCCATTTACTACTATGGGTACCCCAGTTATTGGATTGGCGTCTGCACTTAGATCAGGATACCCACGTGCGCCCACTGCGCTATATAGCCCCGGCTCCAGGAAGTACTCCACCGACCTATACCACGGTAATCCCTCGGTTGGCACTGGTCCCCCATTGATGAAGTAGCCCCATATGAATGGGAGGAAGCTGCTCCTCTCAAAGAATCTGTACCCCTCCATTAAGCCCATGGGTCCACCGAATGCATAGAGGTACTGATAAAGCGGCATAGCGTAGAAAATCGAGTATCCACCGCCGCTCCCCCAGAAGAAAGTGTCTCCAAAGAATGGGGGTACGCCGAAGTCATAGAAGTTCCAGGCAAACGTGAATTCATGACCATTCCACGGAAATATGTAGTTGCTGGTTCCCCCGACTCCAGTTACCATTGGATCAACGGAGGGATAGAGGGCGCTTTGGTATGGGTAGCCAACCACATCCTCATATGCTCCACTATCGCCGCTGCTGGCGAACACGCCGATGCCCTCCGCCGCTGCCTGTAGAAATATCTCGTGGTAAGCCAATGCATAAAGTGGATCCATTGCATCCTCCGGCTGCCCCCAGGAGAGACTAATGAAGTTTGCAAGCCCATTATTAACAATGTACTCAACCGTGGCAAATAAATCATCGCCGCTATCAGGGGATACGGCGAAGAGTATCTTGGCCCCCGGCGCTATGGAGTGGCTCCACTCAACATCTAGAACAGACTCCGTTCCCCAGCCACAGGCCAAATAAGCATTTAGTGGAGTTATGGGCGGTGTGCCCATTGGGTATATAGAGGTTAAACTTACATTGGGCAACCCAAATGTTGTTGAGAATATGTCCGCGTCCTTCGTTATTTGGTTAGTGTACGGCGTGATTGCCGCCCCGTTCGCATTGCATGCGGGGTCGCCGAATGCATCAACTATGCCCATCGTTATTCCGCTGCCATTATACCCATTCATTAGGAGAGGCGTGACGTTATAGAGTAATTGCATTCCCTGGGGGAAGTACATCTCAAATGGGAAACTGAAGAAAAACTCCTGCGGCGATCCAAGGAATGAGCGCGCGACGGCGCCTTGAGTCCTCATCTCTACTGCCACCGGCTTCCCGTTAACTGAAACAATTGACTTATAGCTCGTGGGGCCTGGATTAATACTTTCAAGCGGTGGAGTAATGAGGGCAACCTTCTTCTCAATGGTAGTGGTTCCATTACGCTGCACGCGTATCCCACTCACCGTTATTGGCTTTGCGAAGTAATCGCCAACGGGGTTGCACTCGCCGACCAATACCCATTGGGTCCAGGATTGATTAGCATTTATAGCGTTTAATATTGAATTTATTGCGTTAGTTACGTCCTGAGCGGTTCCATTGGCGACGAACATTGATGGGCTTATCATTATGACGCTTAAGCCGTTGCTTGAGGCAATTGATGATAATTCGGAGTCAACAGATGATGGGGGAGAAAACTTTGAATCAAATTGCGACACCGATAGGAATGTATGATATAACGGCGAGGAGGAATTATAATACTCCTGATAAATTGTATTGTTAAGCCCCGCGAAATTCAAGTACGTGAATACTATTAGATGCGCAGTGGAGGAATTAGTGTAATGAGGAGGAAACAAGTATGGGCTGCAATTAAATAGCTCGGTTCCTATATAGTAAGGATTTGACGGCGTAACCGACACTGAATGCACTATTGGAGCAATTGCCATCACCATTAGGGCGATGGCAAGGATATATTGTTTCTCCATATCCATATCACGATAACCCCTCGCTATTATTTAAGCTTTACTTCCATGCATAAAAATACTATATTATTAATTGTATAAAAACTAAAATAATATAAAAATCATCCATTAAATCACTGCTTAATATCGCCAAGGAGAAGCGGGCTTAAACAATAGTTTAAATCCGATGCTTGCCGGCCTTCTCCGTGGAGCATGTATTGGCGGAGGCTCTGGAGCTCGTAAGACCAAGTGAGGAGGAGTCCCACTTAATAGGGGAGGCATCGAGTGAATTAATTACTAAGTTCAGCGATGGATTGCGACGAAGAGGATTCGAGGATATAGAGGTTACCTTGCAGGGGTCGGTGGCGCACGGTACTTGGCTCCCCGGGTCCCGAGACATCGATATATTCATGATAATACCCAGGAATCGCGGAGTTGAGTTCATAAAGAGCGGGAAAGCCCTTCAATTGCTGGCCGAGATAGCCACCGAGAACGGTATTCCCTGGAGCACTAGGTACGCGCAGCACCCCTACCTCACACTCAAGTACCGGGGCTTTCAGGTGGACGTGGTTCCCTGCATGAAGATAAGCCTCGGCGAGAAGCCTCTCACGGCCACCGATAGGTCCCCACTACACACGCTTTACTTGATGGATAAATTAAGGGGAAAAGAGAACGAGGTGCGGCTCCTCAAGGCATTCATGCGGGTCGGCGGCATCTACGGCGCAGAGATAGGGGTCGGCGGTTTCAGCGGGTACTTAACAGAGTTACTCGTGGTGATTCACGGCTCCTTCCTGGGTGTCCTGGAAGCCGCCAAGTCGTGGCGCCCCCACCAAACTGTTCTGGATCCAGGAAAGCATTATGCCTCGCCATCAGCGGCGCGGAGGATATTCTCCTCCCCCCTAATAGTGGTGGACCCAGTTGATGCCTCAAGGAATGCCGCGGCCGCGGTCACGGAGGAAGCCATGTCGACCTTCATAGCCATGGCCCACATATTCATGTTGAGCCCAGGCCTGCAATTCTTCAAGGGGGGTGAGCCATCGCCCGCGTTTTCACCATTGCTCGTGCTCCTAATGCCTTACCCCAATAATGGGCCTCCGGACACCGTGTGGGGCCAGTTAAGGCGAGCCTCATCATCGTTATCCAACGTGCTCAGCGCCGCTGGTTTCACCGTGTATAGAAGCGGAGAATGGACGGATGAGGAGACCCTAGCCGCTGTATTCATTGCGCTGGAGTCGCTGGGGCTCTCTCCGCTAAGCTTGATGAGGGGCCCATTAGTTTATGCGCCGGAATCCATCGAATTCCTTAGGAAACACATGAATGCATCCATGGGTCCATTCATAGTTGGGACCCACTGGTTTGCGGTGGAGAAACGGAAAATCATGGACGCGGCTGAGGCCGTGAAAATGGAATTACCCAGGATGCCGGCTCCCCTTAGATCAGCCTCCATCATTAAAATAAGGAATGAGAATGAACTATCATCCCTCCCAAAAAACCTAGAGAAAGCAATACGCAAATTCCTATCCAAGCCATCCTGGCTATCCGCGATACCTCCCAAAGGCGATGCCTCGACCACGGTGCCCAAGGATAAATAAAGCATTTTCATTTTATTGTTTATATTATTATATTATCCATATATAGTATAGATTCAGGATCTCTAACCCTAATCATCTCTCATCTTCCAGCGTGCTCATCATTAGGAGCCCCACCCCAATCCCAGCTATAAGTGCTACTATTATTGCTTCTCCAAGAGGCTCTAGATTCGCTTGGGAATTGTTTGCCTCGCTCGTGCCGCTAATCAATGAGGCGCCCGGCATCGCCGTGGCGATAAAGGGTTCCCCGCTCAGCATGGTTAAGTTATAGAATACATTAGTGCCGCCGCCCACCAATAGGTTCTTGGTCACGGCGAATACGGCCCCATTAATTGGCAATTGATATGTAATTACCTTGCCCCGGCTCAATATAGCTATGTAGGGGGCCCACCCCGAGTTCAGTAAGTAGCCTCCCCCCACCACCAGCGTCGTTGAGTTAATGAATTCAGCATCAAAGAGGGCACCATATTCCATGCCCAACATCGGCGTCAGGTTATGGAAGGTTCCATTGATCAGCATTAGTGCCATGGGCCTAAATTCCAATTGATTCAGTTGGAAATAATAGAATCCGGTATTCTCTCCCTTGGATATATTAAAGCCCCCTATGAATGCCTCATCCCCATTAACGGCCACCACGGTGGGAAACACTAGGTTCGGATTAATGGGTAACTTCCCCGTGAGGTCTCTGAATCCTCCTCGCCCCAGTATTCCCACCAACATGGAGGGGTATTGGGTAGTCGATATCACCAGTAAGGATTCATTAAGAGGGGCGAGAAGCACTATGACGCTGCTCAAATAATTACTGGGTAATCTACTTGTCTCGTTAATTATAGTTGAGCCATTAATGGCCAAGAGCGAGGCATGTCCATCGCTGGAGCCTCCCAGCATTAATTCATCGCCGAGAAATGCGGCGGCATATGGCTGAAAGGAAGAAGGAAGTCTCCCAGCATCATTAGTGATCCTCCAGTTCGTTATATTTATGGTGGCCATGAATGGCCTGGATCCATTTACCCCAATCAATAACACCGAGTCGCCAATGGGCAATGCATTGGTTAATGTAACTCCATTGAATTGAGCGGAATTCAAGACTGAACTGCCATTTAACTCATAGGTCGCCGCAAATGCGCCCGTGGCCGTGAAATTAGTCGTTAACGCTATGAGGAACCCCTTAATGTGAAGCAGGAACACAACGGGCGCCCCGCCCATTAAGTGAATCATCAATAAACCCAGCATGCAGAAGGCGGCACCGGCGTCGGTTATAATGGTTTCTCCCCAGCTCAAGGCCCCGCTTCACTTGCTTCCCGTGCTTTGATGGTGAAGGAAGCATTGCCGAGGAAAGCCATTACGGTAAAGCTTTTTATGCTGCACTTCATTCTTTAATAAAATGGTCACTCAATCGCTTCCTCAGGTTGGCGTGGTCGGCAAGCCTAACGTTGGTAAGTCCACGTTCTTCGCCGCCGCCACAATGATAGATGTCAAGATCGCTCCTTACCCCTTCACCACGGTGGAGCCAAATATCGGCGTCGGGCACGTCAGGATACGGTGTGTTTGCACTGAGTTGGGTGTTAAGGATGATCCTAGGAACTCCATCTGCATCGAGGGAAATAGATTGGTTCCAATAGAGTTAATAGACGTAGCTGGACTAGTGCCCGGCGCGTGGCAGGGTCGCGGCCTCGGCAATCAATTCCTGGATCATCTCCGCCGCGCATCCGCCCTCATACATGTAGTTGATGCCTCCGGGGGGACAGATGAGGAGGGGCGCCTCGCGAAGCCAGGCTCCCGTGATCCAATGCTGGACGTGGAGTTCCTCGAGAACGAGGTGACCATGTGGATGGTTCAAATAATGAGGAAGGACTGGGATAAGATGGCTAGGCTCGTTGATTACGCCAAGAAGCCCCTAATCGGTGTCCTGTATGATCACTTGAGCGGATTAGGCATTAGTGAAGCCATGATAAGCGCAACGCTGGTTGAGCTGAGCCTAGATAAGAAGCCGCTTCACTCCTGGAGCGAGGATGACTTGAAGCAATTCATAGAATTACTTAGGCGCCGCTCGAAGCCCATAGTGATAGCGGCTAATAAGATAGATGTGCCGGAGGCCGAGGATAATGTGCGGAGAATGATGAAGGAACTAGGGGATAAAGTGGTTCCAACCAGCGCGGAGGCTGAGTTGGCGCTGAGGAAGGCCGCCAGTAAGGGGCTCATTAAGTACGTGCCGGGGGATTCATCATTCACGATAACTGCCAAGGATTTGCCGCAGCCTCAGAGGGCCGCGCTGGATAAGATAGCTGACTTAATGAGGCGGTGGGGCGGCACCGGCGTGACTCAAGCCATAAATAAGACGGTGCTCGACGTGTTGGGCATGGTAGCGGTTTACCCGGTGGCGGATGAGAAGAGGTTCACGGATACGGAGGGCCGGGTTCTTCCGGACGTGGTTCTGGTTCCAAGCGATTATACTGTGCTGGATTTGGCTAAATCCATTCACAGCGATGTTGCCTCTAAGGCAATGTTCGCCATAGATGCCGTGACTGGGAAGAGGCTGGGACTGGATGCGCGGGTTTGGCATAGAGCCGTTATTAGGATAGTCACCTCTAAGTGAGTCCTGGCTTCTTTTGTCGATTTTATTGGAATAATAGTGAATTATTGACTATTAGTAGCGTTAGATAATAGTTAATTAGTTGAATATATTTTTAATAAGTGATGTCTTTATGGCCAAATGGATCCCGAATTAAGGACCGCCTTCATCAATAAATCCATACTTGAACTAGAGGAAATGACTAGGAATGGCAAGGAGTTCCTGGATTTCCTTGAGAAATGGCTTCAAGGTTCATGGAGGTGGATAAGGGAGGATAAGTACAGGACAATGCTTCGAGTCGAGGCCACAGCCATACATGCAGTGCGGGAGTTCCTGGACTCACATGGATTCACCGAGGCGCTTGCGCCCATAGTTGGCCCAGTCACTGATCCAGGAATAAGGGGCGCAAAGCAAGCCACAATAGACTTCTATGGGCATGAATATAAGGTGATGAGCAGCGCCATACTCTATAAGCAGTACTTGGCGTCCTCCCTAGGCAAGATATACTTCGTGTCCCCCAACATAAGGCTAGAGCCAAGCGACAGTGCACTAACGGGGAGGCACTTGGTTGAGTTCTATCAAATAGACCTAGAGGTGCGGAATGCATCCCTTGAGGAAGTGATCACGCTGGCCGAGGATCTAGTGGATTACGCGGTTAAGGCGGTGGCCGACGTGCATGGAAAGGACCTGGAGAAGTTGGGGCGAGTCCTGCCTGAATTCAAGCATCCATTCCCTCGATACACGCATGCCGAGGCGGTCGAGTTAGTGAATAAGTTGGGATGCAGCAACCCCAGAAACACAGAGCTCCGGTGGGAATGTGAAAAAATCCTCTCCGCCAGCCATGCCTCGCCGATAGCGGTTTATGAGTATCCCAAGGGCGCCCGCGGCTTCTATGATAGGGAGGATCCACGGATGCCCGGTTACCTGAGGGACTTTGACTTACTGTATCCAGAGGGATTTGGAGAAGCAATATCGGGAGCCGAGAGGGAATTCGAGCCGGCGCGAGTAATAGCTAGAATGCGGGAATCCGGGGAGGACCCCAATAAGTATAGGTGGTACCTGGAGATGCTTAAGGAGAATTACCCGCTCCAAACCGCTGGCTTCGGCATTGGAGTGGAGCGGCTCGTTCGTTACCTATGTGGATTAAGGGGGGTTTGGGAGGCTCGCCCCTATCCTAAGGTGGCCGGCATAGTGTCCCCCTGAGGCGATGATAATGTCCAGCATAGCCATGAAGGCCGCGGAGTTTCTGGTTAAGGTGAGGGCCCGACTCTCTCTCCTGAGGGGATTAAGGGAGTTCATTGATGATTACCCATTTGATGAGGTATCGATCAAGGCGCTGCGCGGCGAGGAGGGCGCATACCCATTTGGGGAATTAAGCGGTTACGGCGCCGCTATTCTGGGGTCCTCCGTCACTCGTCGCCACTATCCTCGGTTCCTCTCCATGGATGACCTGGTGCTAATGCCTCCCGCATTCACTCCCCGGAGGCTTGAGAAGATGGCGGAACTCCTCCGGGAACCCGTCTTCACTGACGTTAATCTAGAGACGCAGCTGGGCGGCTTTAAGTCATCATTGCCCTTCGTGGTTGCATCCATGGGCTCCACGGACATCGCCAGCAGATACTCGATTCAAGTCGCTCGAGCTGCAGCTAAGGCAGGCATACCCATGGGGATTGGGGAAAACGTAGCCACTGTTCGAGGATATGGAGCAAGGAGAAGCCGGCTTCACCCCTCGTTTAAGGAGAGGATCATGGCGTACCTAACCAATCTGGACGGTCATGGCGGCGTCTTCATTCAGCAAAACGTTGAGGATTCATATGATGAGCACTGGAACAAGGTCTATAGCGACAAGGATCTGGAGCCATTCATAGGGGAGGGACGGATAGGCTTCGAGGTTAAGGTTGGCCAGGGAGCAAAGCCGGGCCTGGGAGGCGTGATACGGATGAGGAGGGAGGACGCGATTAAGGTCAGGGAGAAGTACCACTTCCTAAAGGATCCCCTGAACACTAAGGAGAAGTACGTGGAGAGGTACTCCGTTCCAGGCACATTTACGCAGGACATACTTAGGGGAACAATTAGAATGATGAGGAACAACTATCCAAGGGCCAGGATATGGATAAAGACGGGTCCCTATAGGGATGTCTCCGAGGTGATTAGGATAGCTGATGAGGAGGGCGCGGATGCCGTTGTAATTGATGGAAAGGAAGGCGGAACCGGCATGGCCCCCTCGGTTGCAATGAAGGATCTAGGGTATCCAACCATCGTTGGGCTACGGAAGATAATGGACGCCAAGCTAAGCGGCGCCCACTTAAGCCTATTATTGGCGGGCAGGATGTATAATGGCACGCATGTAGTTAAGGCATTCGCGCTCGGCGCCAGCGGCATCTATATTGGTCGCCCAATGATTCTGGCCGCCATGATTAAGGGGGAAGAGGGGGTTAAGAATTATATCGAGGCCGTTAAGGTAGAGACTCAGATGCTTGTATCGGCGCTCGGGAAGTATGATATTCATGAGGTATCCAGGGAAGACGTTGCCTCCCTTAATGCGGACCTCGCCAAGATGTTTGGGATACCCTACCTATACTCCAGGGAGTAATGGGCGCAGTGTTTAATAGCGCCCCTCATTGATTCAGTTAATGAGAGAGGAGGAAGCATTAGCATCCCTAAACAAGCTTCGCTCAATAATGGATAAGCACAATAATTGGAGGCGGCGGGAAACAATTAACTTAATACCAAGCGAGAACGTTATGTCGCCGCTGGCAGAGTACTTCTACCTAAATGATATGATGGGTAGGTACGCCGAGGGAACGATAGGCAAGAGGTACTACCAGGGAGTATCCCTAATCGACGAGGCGGAGCAAATGCTCGTTGACCTAATGTCCACCCTATTCTCATCTAGATTCACTGATGTGAGGCCCATATCGGGCACCGTGGCCAATATGGCCGTCTATCACTCCGTGGCGGGGCTCGGCGAGAAGATAGCATCACTGCCAACCGCTGCGGGAGGACACATAAGCCATAATGAGACGGGGGCTCCAAAGGCATTCGGGTTAAGGGTATCGTACCTGCCCTGGAGCCAGGACGCCTTCAATGTTGACGTGGATGCCGCTAGGAAACTAATAATAGAGGAGAAACCAAAGCTAGTGCTGCTCGGCGCATCCCTATACCTGTTTCCGCACCCAGTTAAGGAATTAGCGGATGCGGCTCACGAGGTTGGCGCAGTGTTAATGCATGACTCGGCCCACGTTCTTGGATTAATAGCCGGTCATCAATTCCCCAATCCCCTAGAGATGGGGGCCGACATAATGACTTCCTCGACTCACAAGACGTTCCCGGGCCCCCAGGGAGGAGTTATCTTCACCTCTAGGGAGGATCTCTTCAAGGAAATACAGAGATCCGTGTTCCCAGTCATGACCTCTAATTATCACTTGCACAGGTATGCATCTACTATAGTTACGGCCATAGAGATGTTGACCTATGGAGATGAGTATGCCGCCGCCGTTAGAAGAAATGCTAAGGCCCTCGCGGAGTCCCTTCACTCCCTTGGATTACCCGTTATAGCGGAGGAGCATGGCTTCACTGCAACTCATCAAGTGGCTATGGATGTCTCAAAATTCGGCGGCGGTGGACCCATTGCTAAGGCATTAGAGGAGGCAAACATAATAGTGAATAAGAACATGCTTCCATGGGACAAGAGCCCAGTGAGGCCTAGCGGGATAAGGATGGGCGTGCAGGAAATGACTAGGGTAGGCATGGGCAGCAGCGAAATGAGTGAAGTAGCGAGGCTAATAGCTAAGGTGGTGCTTCAGGGAGTAGAGCCAAGCAAGGTTAAGCCCGAGGTAATGGAGCTTCGCCGCGGCTTCACGAAGATTCATTATGGCTTCGATCTAAACGCGATCGGCTTAAATTGCCCTTGCCTCCCCCTTCTTTGAGCCTCTCAAGCCTCTCTAATTAGATGAGATTTAGGTATTCCCGATCACCTTGGTTCCACTCAATGAGGCGACTCATCTTCTAAATAATAAGAGACGCCGACCCGTAGGGATTTTGGGGGTTAGTTTACTATATTTGAGTTATTTTTTCAAGGAGGTCCTTGTGTGTTTTCTCGTCGTTTATTATGTTCTGGATAAGTACCTGCGTCACTTGTACTCGTGGGTCGCTTGATTTAGATATTGCGCTGGATAAGAACTCGTAGCTAGTGAGTTGGGTTTCCTCTATATCCTCTAGTCTCTCCAGCTTATTAGCTATGCTGCTTAATTCCTTAATGGTTATCGATCCCCTCACTGAGTTTCGTACATCCTTTATTATATCTATCATTTGGGCAACCATGGCGTCCAAGCTTCGCCGTTGGCTGATCACTGACTCTATATTTACATGCATCTTAACGGTGTTTATCAACAAGTCCTCCACTAACGATAATACATCCTTATGCTTTAATGAGTCGTGATAAATTATTTGAAACACGGTCTTAACCAGTGGATCACTAGCCTTATTGCTTAATTCGCTGTATAATAGGGCCGCCTCCCCCTCAATGTACTCGCCGTCCCTTAGTATTATTAAAATATTATCCTCCAAAGTCCCTATATTATCCATACCAATTACCTCCCTTCAGCATTTTTAACTGTGGCGCTCTCACTTGATCCATTGAGTCCCACCCAAGGATCCCCAGATTCAAGGCTCCTAAACATGCGGTTTCCCAACCATGTTCTATTTGAAATAAGCCCCCAATTCCCGGAATATCGTGGATCCAGCTCCCTTGATGTGCGGCAAGGCTCACTTACTTCCACTAATTCCCACGCTGGGCTTCTCCTGCTTGCTCCATATTAATTCCTTAGTATAAATATTTCTCAAGCTGGCTACAAGCAAGTAAATCTGCTGCAGCATCCATGTTCTATAGGGTTTCCAGGCAATTGTCGCCACGCCTATGGCGAGGATCGCCAGCGCCGGCAATCCATGGTTCGCCACAAGCAATGCAACGCCGAGCGCCAACACCCATGGATTAACCACGTGAAGATAAAACTCGGTGAGCAGTATTGGCCGAAACTCCCTGGGGTACCTTAACCTGATAGCGGCAATGAAGTGCTGAATCAAGTGTTGTGCACGTCTTATCTTCCAACTTATGAAGCCTCCATTAGGCACTATTTCGCTGCATGTAACATTATCCGGAATAATTGATCTAAAGCCGAGCCCCACTATCCTGGTCGCCGTGTGGCTATCATCGGCGCCAAGATTCGTTGGGAATCCCCCCAACTTATCTAGGAGGTCCCTCCTGAATGCCGCTAATTCGCCGTGAAAGATGGGCGTCGAATACTTCTTGCTCTCCCCCACCCTAAGCAGGTTATAAAGATCCCTATATGTCTCCTCCGTTCCTTCTCCTGAAATGGGTTTTTTAATGCATGAAACAGCGCCAATGCCTTGATTAGAGAACCACCTTATTGCGTTCGGTAGCGCATTCTCGCCCCAAAAAGCATCGGCATCGGCTATAACAACTATATCCCCCTTCACGCTCCTTAATCCAGAGTTTAGGGCTAGCGCCTTCCCCCTCCGTTCCCCCTCCCTAAGCAGTCTCAAGTTAAGCCCCAGCTTCTCGGCCCACTTAACCGCTATGTCGGCAGTATCATCGCTGCTCGAATCAATAATCATCACCTCCAGTTTATCCAGGGGGTACCCCTGTGCCGCTATATTCTCCAGTCTCTTCGCTATTACGCTTGCCTCATTATAGGTCGGTATAATTACGGATACGGTCGGTGGATCAATGCTGCTCGCCTCAGGCCATGGTCTCCTTAACCAGCCCCGAACTACGGCGTAATATATGATGGGTACCGAGAAATGCACTGCAATTAGAGCCACGGCGATATCGAATAGATTCACATCAATGATGCCGAGGCATGTATTTTAAAGTTTAATTATGATGAATTAGAATTTAGTTTCATTGGCTTTTCTTTCGATCCCTATTCTTGGGTAATTAGTAAGCAAAGCTGTTTAATTATGTGAATTGGAACGTAATTGTTAAAGGATAAATAGTGAGGACTCTGCGGGGGCTTATGGGGAGCGATGTAGTAATAATAGGCGCGGGCTCCACGGGAAGCAGTGCGGCATATAATTTAGCTAAGAGGGGCTATAGGGTTACGGTTATCGATAAGCGGGGCATTGGGCAGGGCATGACTGCCTACTCGTCCGGCATCGTGAGGGCATTCTATAGCGTGAGGGAGGTCGCCGAGATGGCTCTCTATAGTTTAAGGTTCTTCCAGGAATTCAATAAGGAGTTCGGCTATAATGCATTCACTAGGACGGGGCTTTTAGTGGTGGCCGGCGACTACCTTAGGAGAAACGTGGAGATGCTGAGGGAATTGGGTGTAGATATTGAACTAATTGATCATGAAAAAGCCAGGGAATTAATAGATATGGAGACAAATCAGGGGGAATTAATCGCTTGGGAGAATGATGCTGGATACGCCGATACAACCATGGTTGCCAACGCATTCGCTGCGCGGGCTAAGGAATTAGGCGCCTCCTTTATTATTGATGAGGCGCGCCTATCGATTGGGAACGGCGAGCCAAAGGTGATCACTTCTAGCCACGGCGAATTAAGGGGGGATAAGTATGTAGTGGCAGTGGGCGTTTGGGCGAATAAGGTTCTTCCAATGGAGCTTCCCATAAGCATAATAGCGGAGAAAACAATTCGAGTTAAGACGGATAAGGATATTCCCATAATTTTCGACACAATCAATAATTTCTATTTAAGGCCAGAAGGCGCCTCCAGCGCATTGTTGGGGGACCTTGATCCAGGATCAAGCATAGTGAATGATGCCGATTCCTTTAATCCATTGGATAGGCCTGGAATGGATGAGGCACTCAAGTACATGGAGAGCGCGGCCAGGCGAATCAGGTGGGCCCTTAATATGGGGTTCATTGATGGATGGGGCGGGCTATATGATGTAACGCCCGACTGGATGCCGATACTTGATGAGCCGATAAAGAATGTTGTGACTTGCGTTGGGTTAAGCGGTCATGGCTTCAAGTTATCCCCAGCGCTCGGGATAATGATAGCGGAAACCATTGAATATGGTCGTCCAAGGTCATTTGCAGACATCTTTAGGCTCTCTAGATTCAAGGAATTAATCAATATAAGAAGCAAGTACGCTCAGGGCATATTGGGCTAAGTATATTACTAATTACTATAGTACATAAATGGTTGCTGATCTTCTCCCCGCCTTGAAGGGCTTCCTCGAGGTCTTGGGGTTACCTTTATGGAGACTGTTCTCTCCCGTTGGCATTGCTGGGATCGGCTTCTGCTTCCAAGAATTTGTCCTCATAGGATGGAAATGAGAGGATAAATAAACCTCGTGGTTCCAATTACTTAATTAATTAAATATAATTCTTTAGTTTATATTTGATATTTGTTGGTGTAAGTATGCAAAATATTTGAATAATGCTTAAATATAGACCGTGAGAAGCGCATTTATGGGTCAAGATGACGTGAAACCAGAGGGTCGCCAATTAAGGAAGGAGCTCTCGTTCACGGAGTTAGTTATAATAGGGATAGCTGGGGCAGTTGGCACCGGCATATTATTTAGCACTGCGGCAATGACTGGATCAGCGGGGCCTGGCAGCATATTGGCATGGTTGTTGGGCGGCATATTCTATTTCTTCATTGGGTTAACCTACGCAGAGCTGGTCACCACGTATCCAGAAGCGGGCGGTCCATCTAGGTATGCCCTATACACGCATGGCTGGTTCACCAACATGATCAACTCATTGGCGGACCTAATATGGTATATATTCATCCCTCCAATAGAGGCATTCGCCGTGGTGGACGGCCTCTCCGTGTTCTACCCTAGCCTCGTCACGAGCAGCGGCGCACCAACCCTAATTGGAGCGGTCGTCGCCGTCTTGTTGATGATATTGATGATTCCATTCAATTATTATGGCGTAAAGGCATTTGGCCGCTCAACGGCATCCTTCGGCGCTATTAAGCTTGCATTCTATATAGCCCTAGCCTTCGGTTTAGCCGCGGCCTACTTCGACGCTAGAAACTTGTTTGCATATAATGGATTCCTGCCCTTCGGCTTCCCCGGCGTGTTCCTCGCCATACCGTTCGCCATGTTCGCCTTCGGGGGAATAAGGGTATTGCCGGATTATGCTGAGGAAAGCCGGAATTATAGGAAACTGCCCCTTGCTATTGTATTAGTAGTAATAGGTCAATTATTGATATATTTACTGTTGGACTTCGTTTTCGTCACCGGCATAAATTGGAGCAAGCTAGGCATAAGTGTCGGTGATTGGGCATCGGTCGCCAGCATACCTGGTAACCCCTTCATAACGATTGCCCACGACTATAATGCGGGACTATTATTTATCTTAACGGTGATAGTGGGCATAATAGGGCCATTCGTGGTGGGCTACATATACTTGGGGGGAGGCACGAGGGTCCTTTTCGCCCAGGGAAGAACCCAGATAATGCCTAACATAGTGAAGTACATACATGAGAAGTACTCAATACCTTACTGGGCCCTACTCATAACCGCGTTAGTTGGGGCCGTGCTGGCGTTCATAGCAGCGCCAGTGCCTAGCATATATGGATTAATAGAGGATGCAGTGGTCGCCGGCTACTTGGGATTCAGCGTGAATCCAGTGGCCATGATAGTATCGCGCAGGCAAGGAGTTACAAAGTATAAGATACCGGGCGGCTCCATAATAGCGCCAATAGCGTTCGCCTCCGCGTCGCTGATAATATTCTGGAGCGGCTGGATCACGGTGTATTACGCAGTTATTCTATTAACGGGGGCGGTCGCCATATTTGGATTAATACTCCCAATTGTGCGGGGAACAGCTATGAGGGATTTAAGGCACTTCCGCAATTCCCTTTGGTACATAGCATACATAGCGTTCCTATTGGTGATGACCTACATAGGCAGCGATGGCGCATTGAACATAATATCCTTTAATTTAGCCACATTGATAACCGTGGTAGTGTCGCTTCTGGTGTTCTATCCATGGGGCATCATGTCTGGACTAAAGGAGAGGCTCTCGGACTCAGCATACCTACCTCAAGGCTCATCCCAGTAATGGGTTTTACCCAACAACAAATCAAAATCAACATCTTTCTCAACATCACTCTACCAAGCGAATCGATGAGCAGGATTGGGTTTTATTTTTAAACCGCCACTAATTCGCCATCTGTGAAGTGCTCAATATGTGGCTCCACGGTGGATACCGCTAAAGTAGCCTACATTAAGGGCAACACGGTTATATGCAGCGATTGCTTCCCAACTTACTATGTTAGGAATTGCCCATTAACCCCACGCCGAGTACGCGGGGAGTCGCCTCTTAATTGCAGATACTGCTCATATAAGGCTCAATGCGATTCATATGTTAAGTCACTGATCTCCAATAGTAAAGGATCGTGATCATTATGGACTTGCCCCGGCTTATCGCGGAGGCCTTAATCATAATTTGGCCCGCCTATGTAGCCAATGCCACCCCAGTGATCGCCTCTAAGTTATTAAGTAGGAGAACGCCGATTGATATGGGCAAGTACTTCAGGGATGGAAGAAGAATACTGGGCGATGGCAAAACCATTGAGGGCTTCCTCTTTGGAGTCACTGCTGGGACGCTGATAGGAGGCTTGACCACCATCATAATCGAATCGCTTGCCGGCGACTCCATGATTTACCCAACCCTACTGGATTGTCTTTCCTTATCGTTCTGGGCATTGGTGGGGGACCTAATCGGCGCATTCATAAAGCGGAGATTAGGCTTGCCAAGGGGCGCCCCAGCCCCTCTTCTTGATCAATTGGACTTCATTGTAACGGCATTATTGGTCACTAGGCTAATTGATCCAATGGTGATAAGCATCCCCATAATAATTGCTGCAGTATTATTAACTCCCCCAATTCACTTGGCCACCAACGCTGCCGCATATTTACTTGGCTTAAAACGAGAGCCCTGGTAATTTCCACAAGGGCGGGAATGGAAGTCTCATAATTAGGGCGAGTGCCGGCAAGTATCCCGGGCGGGATCTCTAGCGAAAGTGAAGTAGATGAAATTCCGAATTAGCGTTAATCTAGACTTTGCGGGAGCCTCGCCCTTAGCCTCATCTTGCCGCATTCTCTTTAGGAAAAGTTTTTAAGTGGTGGGTGTGAATGGGGGTTATAGGTTATGATAGATATAGGCAGAGAACTGCAAGTGGTGTTGAATACAGGCAAGATCGCGATTGGGAGCAATCGTGCAATTAAATCAATAATAAATGGCAGCGCTAAACTAGCAATATTGGCTGCCAATGCGCCTGCGGAGGTAAGGCAGGAAGTGGAGTACTATGCTAAGCTGAATCAGACTCCAATCTTCGTTTATCCAGGCTCTAGTTGGGAGCTTGGCGCAGCCATGCGTAAGCCTTATAAGGTAGCCCTGCTGGCGGTGCTTGAGCCAGGCGAAAGCAATATACTGGAGTTAATAAGGTGATTAATGAATGCCCAACATAGTTATAACAGAGGAAGAGTTAAGGTATGCGGCATTGTTTGAGAGCATAACAGGCATAACGCCGCGAGACACCATAATAGATGATAAGTATAACAGGGTCATATTCATCGTTGATAAGAACTTCGCCCCATTGGCTGTCGGCAAGAACGGTATAAACATTAGGAGATTAAGGGAGCATCTAGGCAGGGATGCTGAGGTAGTGGAGTACGGCGAGGCTCCGGAGGACTTCATTAGGAACGCATTGTATCCAGCCAAGATAAATAGCATAAAGATAACTAAGCTGCCGAGCGATGGCAAGGTAGCCATTGTAACGGTCTCCGAGGAGGAGAAGGCCGTTGCCATAGGTAAGAACGGCAAGAACATAAACAGGGCAATACTGTTGGCCAAGAGATACTTTGACATAGAGTCAATTAAATTGACATAAGTCTTCCCCGCTCTCATATGTGAAAGCACGGAATCTAGTAATTGATTAATCGGTTAATGCTTATAAAGTTAGTAATGGGATTAGCTGTATTATGGAGCATGTGGTTCAGCATGTGTTGACTGTGCTTCAATTTAATTCTGCCGTTAGTAGGGAGCACTCAATAAGGATAAGGGATCTAGCTAGGTTAATTAATATGGGGGAGGACGAGTTGAGGAGGATAATAGATGATCTCCGCGGCAATGGGTATGTGGAGCTCATAGATGATGGAGTGTTCCTGACGAGGAAGGGCATGATGAGGGTAATGAGCAAGTTCTCCTAATCAGCGATAAAGACTACTTATTTTCGGTGCGCAATGGGCATAATTATTTGGTGGATATATAGCAAAATTATGGTTTCGAAGGCATGAAATCTCGCCATTTATAGATAGGCGGTTTATCCAGTGTATAGGGTCTCAAGTGGGTGGGCGTTATACATGCGTGAAAATCAGTGCTTCACCATGAGGCATTGCTGAGTTAACTTATTAAACCAATTAAGCGTTACAAATATGTGGCTTTATCTGTTGCCTTGTTTTCATGGGAATATCCTTTTCTCGGCAGCACCGTTACTGATCTGAGCCAGTTGGTGAGCATGATAGCTAGCGGCCTTCGTTCCATGGGTTGGGATGTTTATGTTGTGGTTCCAAGCGATGGAGATAGCGATGATGAGTTGTTCGGCATTAATTTGATCAGGGTAGGACTGGATGTTAGGGATCACCCAAGCGTTGTGACTTATGGTTTATCCCTCCCCTCCCAAGTAATGCGTAAGTTGCCTTACTTAATTAGGAGGAAGATTGGGGTCATTCACGGATTTGAATGGGGAGGATGCCTAATGGCTTACTCGTTTAAGGTGCTGCTGGGCGGCGGCTCTAAAATGTATTGCAGCGTTTTATCCACTGAATACCAGAGAGGAGATCCACGCTCATCCAGCTTAAGCGCATCGATAGCCAGCATGGAGGAGTATGTTTTCTCCAAGAGCGATTTATTGCTGGCCCACAGCAAGCAGGCTTATGAGTCCCTCCTATCCAATTATACTGTTAAACAACCATTACTAGCGGCTCCAGACTCGCCTCTAGATAGGGTTCTGGAGGTGTATGCCAAGTGAGGGTTCTTCACTTATCATGGGAATACCCTCCCAATATAGTGGGGGGGCTAGGTCGCCACGCGTATTACCTAACAACGGAATTGGCTAAGCTAGGCATTGATGTGAAGGTAATCACCATAAATTACGGGTATGAGGATGTGGAGGAGGAAATAAATGGCGTGGATGTGATACGGGTGAATCCATTTAAGATAAAGATACTTGACTTCATTTCCTGGGTTCACTCATTTAACATAGAAATGATTCACCGTGCATCCAACATAATAGAGACATGGAAGCCGGATATAATTCACGTGCATGATTGGTTAACTGCGCCAAGCGGTGTAGCTATTAAGCACACCGTGAAGACGCCCTTAATAGCCACCATTCACGCCACCGAGCATGGTAGGAGGGGGGGAATACGATCGATCGAGTCGAGGCACATACATGAGTGGGAGTGGCTAATGGCGTTCGAGGCATGGAGGATAATAGTTTGCAGTAATTATATGAGGGATGAAGTGATGAGGGTCCTCAATGCCCCGCCCAATAAGATAAGCATGATCCCCAACGGCGTTGCCGGCGAATTGCTTGATTTTAAGGTTGACTGGAGCAAGAGGCATCTATACGCCTATGATTGGGAGAAAATAATAGTATTCTTTGGTAGAATGGTTTATGAGAAGGGTCCCGACAAGGTGATAGATGCGTTTAGGAAGGTGGTGTCCAGGAGACGTGATGTTAAGCTGATCATGGCCGGCGATGGACCGATGCGCGAATACCTCATGAATGCATCGCGAGACCTTGGAGGCAAGGTATACTTCGCCGGCCACTTACCTGATAATGATCTATATAATGTCATAGGCATGTCGGATGTGGTCGTGCTTCCCAGCAGGTATGAACCGTTTGGAATAAGCGTTCTCGAGGGGATGTCGCTTGGGAAGGCGGTCATAGGGCCTAACCGCGGGGGCCCCGCCGAGATAATTCAGCACATGGTTAACGGGGTCTCCGTGGATCCCGAGGACTCCGACTCCATAGCTTACTTCATTGATCTCCTCCTCAGTGATGAGGGTAAGCGTAGATATATTGGGGGCAACGCTAGGCAAACCATAGTTGATAGGTACCGTTGGGACTTGGTGGCGAAGGAGACAGTTGACCTGTATTCCCAAGTGATTGGGGAAAGGAGGAGAACCATTTGGTGAATTAACCATCCTTATTTAGGGGCATGCGCCAATCTATGCCCACGGTTCTAAGCCCAATTCTAGGTATTGGCGGTAACCTGCGCTTATGTTCAGTATTAATTACCCTCCTCCAGACCCTCATCACGGTCGAGAGCGGTTTACCGGTGGCTTGGGCGGCTTCGTCGGGCGTTAACCTTAGGTCAACCAATGCATGTAGGATCACGTCCACATCATCATAGTTAATGCCCAGCTCTCCCTCAGCTGTTTGCCCCTCCCATAGCCTGGGGCTGGAGGGCTTCATGGCTATGTCCTCCGGTATCCCCAGGAAAACACCTAATCGCCTCACTTGCCCCTTATATAGGTCGCCTATGGGAAGCAAGTCGCTTCCTCCATCGCCGTACTTGGTGAAGTAACCAATCAATATCTCGCTCTTGTCCCCGGTGCCCGCCACCATCATGTTGAATTTATTGGCGAAGTAATATAGGATAGTCATTCGAATTCTGGGCAGTATGTTGCCGTTGGTCACGGTCTCCGCCTCGGAGAAGATGGGTATTGATTTAGCCAGTGAATTGCGGATATCATTTATTGGAATTGAGTAGTACTGAATGCCCAGTGCCTCGGCCAATCTCTTGGCGTCATCTATATCTACTTGTGGGGTAGTGGTGTACGGCATTATTAGGCCAATCACGTTACTGGCTCCAAGCGCCTTCACTAGTAGCGCGGCCGTAACGCTTGAATCAACTCCCCCGCTTAACCCTATCACGGCCCCCTTGGCCCCCGCATCCCTTATATAGGATGAGATGAAGCTAGTGATTCTCTGGGATGCATAGCCATAATCTATCTTCAATAATTTCTCTATATTTATCTCCACGAGGGGGATCACGCATTCACTGCTTAAATTGATTTCCTTCCCTCCTGATCTGGCTTAATTTATCGATGATGGCCTTCAAGTCCTTGTCGCTTAACTTATTGAAGAGGGGATGCACGTTATTTATGTGCAGATTGCTCAATGGGTCGTGAATGAGGCTCCACTTAATGATGTTGGCATCCACCCCAAGCATTGACCAGAGCTCCCCCATCTTGCCCGGCATCACCGGATATAGAGCCACGCCCAGTGACTTAACCATGAGCAAGGCGTTACCCAACACTCTTTTAGCCTCGTCACCACTCATTTTCCAGGGCTGCAAGTCATTCAAGTACTTATTGCCCAGCCTAGCTACCTCGACGGCGGATAATAATGCGTCCCGAAGCTCCACGTTCTCATAATGCTTAGCGCTATCATCCAGTAACTTCATCGTCTTCTCAACTGCTTCATCGCCCTCTCCCGGCTTCTCCGAGAATCCCTGCTTAGCGGCTAAGGTTAGTACCCTATGTATGAAGTTGCCCACGGCATCATTTAGTATCGAGTTAATGACCTCCGCGAATTGGCTCCAGGAGAAATTGGAGTCCCTATTCTCAGGCCTAGTCATTACTAGGAAGAATCTCCAGTAATCGACCGGCAGTAATTTTATGGCTTCATCTATCCATATCCCTATTCCCTGGCTCTTGGAGAACTTCATGCCCTCATATAGCAGGTACTCGGTGGAGGACGTTGACCAAGGCAGCACGTAAGGCTCTTGTGTAGCCATTAGAAGCGCTGGAAATAGGATTACGTGGAACGGTATATTATCCTTGCCGATGAAGAATATGACCCTGGTCTCGGGATTCATCCAGTAACTCCTCCACTCGCTTCCTCCATTGAAGTACTCTATGACGGCCGATATGTATCCAAGCACTGCCTCAAACCATACATAGATTGTTTTCCCCTCGGCTCCAGGGAAGGGGGCCGGTATGCCCCACCTATTATCCCTGGTTATCGCGCGTGGCCGTAACCCCTCCTTTAGGAGGGATAGGCTCATTTGCTTGGCGTTAGGCGTTAAATTATTATTATTAACTACGTAATCCTTCACCTTATCCTCAAGCCGTCGTAGGTCCAGGTACCAATGCTTAGTGATGCGCCACTCAGGCTTAGTGCCGCATATGGCGCACCTGGGCTCTATTAATGATTTTGGCTCTAGGAGTCGCCCACAATTCTCGCATTGATCTCCCCTGGCCTTATCGTAGCCGCAGAAGGGGCACTTGCCTATTATGAATCTATCAGGCAAATAGATCTTATCCTTGGGGCAATACGGCATCTCCTCATCCTTGGTTATCACATAGCCATTATTATAGACCTTCATAAAGAAGTTCCTCACGAATTCCTTATGCGTCCCACTCTCTGTTCTAGTATAATTATCAAAACTTATTTCCCACTCCCTGAATAATCCCTTTATTAATTCATGCATCTTATCTGTTAATTGCTTTGGCTCCACTCCCTGCTTAATTGCCTCCACCTCTATCGGCGTTCCATGCTCGTCGCTGCCGCTCACGAAGAGAACATCATCGCCCCTCAACCGAAGATACCTAGCGAAGACATCAGCGGATAGGACGGAGCCAATCATGTTTCCAAGATGTGGGATGCTATATATGTAGGGCCACGCGGATGCCACTATCCATTTACGCCTTACCTCATTTCCATTAGGGTCCCGCACGTCTCGCTATATTATATTTATAAATTTAACTATATCCCGAAACAAAAATGGAGAGCCACATTAAGGGTATGGGGCTTGTTGATTATTTCATGTATTATGGAGGCATGGTACCGTTGGGGGCTTCACGATAAAAGTGGCGAACCTCGCCTTTCAAGGCAGGGAGGAGGTCAGTTAAGCCAATAATCGCAAGGGGAAGTGTCCTTAATGTATTGGGGATCTTAATCTTTAATGGGGGCATCTACTAGTTCCATGTTTTTAATGAACGACATGAGCCTCTGTGCGCCGTATCTATCTACTAGGAATCCCATTACTTCATCAATGTAATCTATGCATGTATTTATTGCGTTTCTATGTTTTTCGTGTATTTGCTTCATTATGTTGCTGTGGTTGAATTCATCGTACTCTCCTAGGAATGTCGATATGAATTCCATTAATCCGTGTTGATATTCATCTCCGAAATGCCTGCACAGTATCTTCCCAATTGTTAATCCCCTTAATGCTTCTTCGTGCATGGATATGTATATTATCATGGATGCTAGGTCGCTCAGCGTTGCATTCATTTCGGCGGAGAGGTTTCTAAGGGAGTTTAGTGTTGATGCATCGGTCTTTAGATGGTAACGTATTTTATCATTGTCTCCACATACCTTGGAGACCGTGTCCTTATCTTGGAATGCCGTGCTCAGCATTGTTTCTATCTCGTTCCTGGCGAGGAAGTCCTTTAGTAGGCTGGATAGACATGTCTTGTTTGCTTTTTCATAGAGCGCCCTGGGCAGATAAATCGTGGTGCTCCTTAGCATTGATCAATTCCTAATTTCTATTTTTAAGCATAACCCATCATTTGATGAAATTGAATTATAAATTATAATTCAATTATAAATAATAAGCAAGGACGACAAGGCTTATTGGTTCCCTTTACGCAGACCCGCAACCAATCGAGCCACCCTCTCTTGATGGGTAGGAGCGTCTCAAGATATCGGTTGCCTTTATAAATTGCTTAACATATCCGTCGATATTGTAGGGTTGAACCTATCCCCATTCCCAAAAGATGACCAGCGGGCCTCAATACGCAACAAAACTCTGCCTAAACCCTGGAAGGGGCAAGGCTTGTTGTTCGTTTTATCAAGTGGATTTTGAAGAAAAATTTATTTTGCTGTAAATATTAGCTTGATTATGGTTTACGATGTGCCCTTCGTGCCCACGCCAGAGGTAGTGGTCAAGAGAATGCTTCAATTAGCAAACGTAAAACCCGGCGAGGTCTTGTTCGACCTTGGCTGCGGCGACGGCAGGATAATAATAACGGCCGCTCGCGACTTCGGTGCGCGTGCTTATGGTGTTGAAATACGGAAAGACCTATACGAGCAATGCGTGCGCCGCATCAAGGAATTAGGCCTAGAGGATAGGGTCACCGTGATTAATGGCAACTTCTTCGAAGTACCGGTATCAGAGGCCGACGTGGTCACCATGTACCTCCTAACCAGCGTCAACGAGCGGCTAAAGCCCAAGCTAGAGAAGGAGCTTAGGCCCGCCACGCGCGTCGTTAGCCATGATTTTGAAATGATTGGATGGAAGCCTATAATAGCTGAGGACCTATATGAGGAGTGGAGAAGCCACAAGATTTACCTATATAAAATACCCGGAGCAGAGATCCCGGTCCCGGCCCGCCCCTTATCCGATGTGGGGGAAAAGTATAGGGAATTAGCGAAACTCATTGATGGCAATAACTCTATAGAGGAGATAGCCTCCAAGCTAAACACGACTCCCAGGAACGTTAGAAGCATGATACTGGATCTCCAAAAGCAGGGATATATAAGTGAAATAAAAATTATTAAATAAACATATTGTCCCCAACTTCAATGGAGAATAATCATTCGGTACTGGACGTGGAGCCCACCATAAAAACCATTGATGAATTGGTAAATGCATTCGGCCAAAGCGGCGGCTTCATGGCCGGCCACCTATATGACGGCGTGAACATAATGATGCAGATGCTGTCCGATCCAGACGCCACGGTAATGTTGTCCTTCACGGCCGACCTAGTGGCAACGGGCCTCCGGGGCCTCTTCGCCAAATTCATAGAGAGGGGCTTCGCCGACATCGTGATAACGACAGCTGGAACCCTTGATCATGATATAGCGAAATCCATGGGTGGAATCTACTTCAGGGGAACATTTGATGCAAATGATAGTGACTTGCTTAGGGATGGAATAAATAGAATAGGTAATGTATTTGTCAAGAAGGAGCATTACGGGCCCCTCATAGAGAAGGCAATTCATGGGTCCCTCGATAATGTGGAGGGGATTATGGGGGTCAGGGAATTAATTTGGCGCATTGGGAATTGGTTAAGCGATGATGCATCCATAATAAGGACGGCTGCACGTACCTGCGTCCCAATTTATGTGCCGGGCTTCGTCGATGGAGCCTTCGGCACAGCCATGTTGACCCTTAATGATATGAGGAGGGCAAGAAACAGGCCGGGCATATTGGTTGACGTTATCAAGGACGAGCGTGAATTAATGGATATAATTTACTCAAGCAAGAAATTGGGGGCAATAATAATTGGGGGAGGTATCAGCAAGCACCACGTGATTTGGTGGAGCCAATTCAAGGAGGGTCTGGATTACGTGGTTTACGTGACCACCGCCACTGAGTGGGATGGCTCATTAAGTGGAGCCAGGCCTAAGGAGGCTATTTCCTGGGGCAAGGTCAAGCCCAGCGCTAAATCCACATTCATATTCTCGGACGCAACAATTGCGCTTCCAATAATGATGTCCCACGTCGTGAATAAGTTGGGCTATAGGCGTAGAAATCTGGGGATATATCCATGGAATTGCTCCCAATAGTATTAGCAGTGATTATGGAGATGCTTGTGCTTTACATGGTAACTAAGTGTAGATGCGTGCTAGCTCCCGATATACATAAAGTTAATCACCCATTGATTCCGAAAATAGGCGGCGTCGGCTTACTGGCTGCGCTTCCCATTCTATGGCTACTCTGGAGTCCCCTAAGTAAGGTGGCCCTCGCATTCTTCACCGTTCCTCTAGTGATGGGCATAGTGGGGCTATTGGATGATGTATACTCAGTTAATGAGTACCTGAGGGTGGGCATATCCTTTGGTTACCCAGTGCTCCTATATGCTTTCGACTTGATGCCGAGGCTCATCTATGTGCCATTAATAGGCAGGTTCAGCGATGCATTGCTTGTTGGCGCAATAACGCTCGCTTCATACATAGTGTTCTCCAATGCTGTCAATATGCTGGATGTAGTGAACGGCGTGGTGCCGTTCTCGATGGTAACCATCTCCGCGGTTCCCCTGATATACGGCTTATTAATGCATGATCAATCAACGATCTATTTATCGCTGTCCTCCATGGCTGCATCAGCAGTGCTGCTCGTGTTTAACGCTTACCCAGCCAAGGTCTTTAATGGCAATGGTGGAACACATGTATTGGGGGCCTTATTGAGCGGTTTATTCCTATACACGGGCGCATCCACATTCGTTTTAATAGCGGCGCTTCCCTATATAATTAATGGAGTATTGATAATATTCTCATCGCGCGGCATAAAGGGGCGAAGCAAATTAAATAGGCCAACTAAGGTAGTGGACGGCGTAGTGTATCCGAATAGGGAGGGGCGAGGCGTTTTAACCTTAGTGAGGATGATAGTTATAGATAAGCCAAGTAATGAGGTGGGCATAATAAAGTCAATATACATAGCATTCACATTATCCCTTGCATTATCCTTAATAACGATACTGATATGGCGATTAATATGAGAACCATCATTGAGTTACTGGCCTACTCCTGGGTCACATTGCTGATAATGCTGCTTATTTTAAGGTTTTTAAATAAGGCCCTCGGGAACCCAGTTCCATTATTGATCATAGGCCTCGTCCTGATAATCTCATGGGCGGCGAGCATATATAAGTTGAGCGAGCTCCTGGACAAGCGCTTCTCCCGTAAGGAAGGTAATTGAGGCTAGGCAATTGGGTCCGGGGCAGTTCTTCCCCAAAATTATATGAATAAGGGGGCCCTGGAGCATTGTCGCCTAATAGTTTTTCAAGCCATTCCTCGCCCTAGTGATGCATCTGTCATTATTCACGTCCACCGTAGAGTGCATTGAAGTAAATATAATTATCTATAATTTAGAAAGAATGAAAGTTTATAAATATACCTCCTGTGTTAACAATTCATGACCGTGATAGAACTTAGGTGGCATGGGAGGGGCGGGCAAGGCGCGGTCACGGCGGCCCAGGCATTGGCTACCGCCGCGATAATGGAAGGCAAGTATGCCCAGTCCTATCCCGAGTATGGGGCAGAGAGAAGAGGCGCCCCGGTCAAGGCGTATACAAAGATAAGCACTGAACCAATTCTGGATCGGGAACCGGTACTTAATCCAAACATTATAATAGTCCTAGATAAGTCGCTTCTCTCGATACCTGAAGTGCTTACTGGCCTAAAGCAGGATGGGTACCTAATAATCAATTCAAGGAGCCCCGTGAACGTTAGTGGCCCAAGGATAGTTTACCTGGATGCAACTGGACTAGCAACGAAGTTGCTGGGCAAGCCCATAGTGAATACCGCAATGCTTGGCGCAGTGGCTCGAGTGCTGGGGGACTTCATGAGGATAGACAGCATAACGGCTGCCCTGTCCCAGTACTTCAGCGGCAAGGTGCTTTCAATAAATAAGGACCTAGTTCTGAAGGCTTATGAGGCGACCATGCTATGAGCACGCTACCTTCATGGAGGGAATTGGCGATCGGCGGCATAGTGTTGGAGCCGGGAAGCACCGTTAACGTGCGTACTGGCACATGGAGAACCAAGAAACCAGTAATAAATCAGGATGCCTGCACGAGGTGCCGTATATGTTGGGCTTATTGCCCAGAAGGTATAATACAGGAATTAAATAAGCCATACGTTACCAAGAAGGGGCACAAGTACAGCATCACGTATGAAGTGAATTACGAGTACTGCAAGGGATGTGGAATATGCGCCAACGAGTGCCCCGTGAAGGCCATAGATATGGTGAGCGAGTATGAGTAGCACAGCCATTTTACGGAGCGCTCCACAAAAAGAAGTGGGGCCTACCCGGGTTGCGCTCACCGGTAATTACGCGGCCGCCTATGCAGCCAAGATGGCTGATATAGACCTAGTAGCGATATACCCAATAACTCCCCAAACCACAATAGCGGAGAAACTAAGCGAATTCGTTGCTAACGGTGAATTAAGCGCAGAGTTAATACATGTGGAGAGCGAGCACTCCGCCCTAAGTGCAACCATTGGAGGCGCAGCGGTGGGTGCAAGGGCATTCACTGCAACTTCGAGCCAGGGCCTTGAGTTAATGCATGAAATACTACATATAGCGGCGGGGCTTCGGCTTCCAATAGTCATGGCAGTCCCATCAAGGGCATTATCGGCTCCCATAAGCATACATAACGATAATATGGATATAATGAATGCAAGGGAGACCGGTTGGATAATGCTGAATGCATCCAATGCCCAGGAGGTTTTCGATATGATTATTCAAGCATTCAAGATAGCGGAGGATCAAAGAGTTCTTCTGCCAGTGATGGTGACATATGATGGGTTCGTGGTTAGCCATACAGTGGAGGGCGTTGAGTTGCCCGATAAGGATGATGTGTTGAGCTTCATACCGAAGGGCAAGTGGCACACCCTTGACCCGGCGAAGCCGACATCCATGGGGCCAATAGCTGGGCCCGACTGGTACTACGAGATAAAGTTCAGCCAATACAAGGCCATGCGGGACTCGATCAAGGTAATTGGCGAGGTCATGGACTCCTTCGGAAAAAGATTCGGCAGAGAGTACTCGCCCGTGATGGGATACATGATGGGGGATGCAGAGTACGCAATAGTCTCATATGGAGTGACTTGGGGCTTCGTTAGGGCTGCGGTTGATAGGGCTAGATCAATGGGGATAAGGGCTGGCGCCGTGAAGCTGAACGTTATACGGCCATTCCCGTCGGAGGAGGTTTACTCGTACCTGAATGGGTTAAAGGCATTCGCCGTGGTGGATAGGGCAATATACTACGGCGCCCCATCCCCAGGCCCCATTTATACAGATGTGGTATCCACGCTATTCATGAGGGGCATCGCTAAGCCGGCGCTCAATGTGATTCATGGAATTGGGCAAAGGACAATGTACATAAACGACTTCCTAAATATATACAAGGACTTAACTAAGCTTGATGAGAGCAAGGTAGTATTCATGGGGGTGAGGGAGTAATGCAGCAACTAAGAACAATTAGGGACCTGCCTCAAAACGAGAGATTCGCGCCGGGCCACGCCATGTGCGCCGGATGCGGTGCGGCGATAGCGATTAGGTGGCTGAATAAGTATATTGGGGAAAACACCATAGTCGCCAATGCCACTGGATGCGTTGAGGTCACGACAACTACATACCCATACACTGCATGGCGTAATCCATGGATACATGTGGCGTTCGAGAACGCCGCCGCTGTTGCGAGCGGGGTCAGGAAGGGAATAGACATATTGAGCAAGAAAGGCGCCTGGAGAAATGGGGATACGAGGGTCGTGGTGGTGGCCGGCGATGGTGGAACCGTGGATATAGGGCTGCAAAGCCTCAGCGGCATGCTGGAGCGGGGGGATAAAGTGATGTACTTCCTTTACGATAATGAGGCCTACATGAATACGGGCATACAGAGAAGCGGCGCCACGCCGATGTATGCATGGACCACCACTACCCCAGTTGGCGAGGTGCTGCACGGCAAGCCTCAGGTTAAGAAGGACATATTCGATATAGTTCTTGCCCATGGAGTTAAGTACGCGGCTACCGCCACGATATCCGATTTGATAGATATGTCAAATAAGATCCAGAAGGCATTGGAGTATAGCAGGGATGGCCCGACATTTATGCATGTTTTATCGCCGTGCCCACCAGGATGGAAGTATGACGAGAGCAAGACCGTGGAGATAGCGAAGAAAGCCATAGAGACGGCTTACTGGATAAATGTCGAGTACGATCATGGAACGTGGACCGTCACCACTAGGGTACCGACTAGGAAACCGGTCTCCGAGTTCCTCAGGATGCAGGGCCGCTTCTCCCACGTAACGCCTGAGGAGGTTGCCCAAATACAGAAGTGGATTGATGATAGGGTAGCCATGGTTAATAAATTGGTGGGCAAGGAAGTCATTGGGCCCCTCGGCAAGCAATAAGTGAATTGAATTTTATTTCGATTTTTAATAGTAACTTTTAAAAATGCATTAATGATGCTATCCATGTAATGTATAATGTCTTCATAGAAGAGCAATCAATGGAATCCACCAGGTATAAGTTGACCAGCGAAGTTGGGGGCAAGATAATTGAGCTAAGCGTCATAGAATCCGCCCCCGGCATAAGGCTTCGCCTTGCCTCCCTCAGGCCCATTGATGAGAACGAGTTCGCCATACTTGCCCCCGTCATGGGAAGAATAGGATTCTACGCCGACTACGTCAAGGAATCGAGGATAATGATGATGCAGCCATCCCTGGAACTAAGGGATACCGTTATGAGGGATCTAGATGATGTGATGCCCCTCCTTGAGACCATGCGGGAACTAATTAATGAAGTGACATATATGATTAATAACCCCAAGTCCCTCATCGAGTTAAAGGGGGAGTTATTAAATAATGGTTGGCTGGTTGGGGATGACTCATCAATGCATAAATTATATAGAATCAGCAATGCAATAATCGATATAGACGTGAAGGTTAGGCCAGACATGTATAGCTCAAGCATTGCCGACGTCTCGATACGCATAATGAGCCGCGATGACTCTGCCCAGTGCCTAGCCGACTCCATTGCCGGCCATGGTTTTTCCAAGGTAGAGGACTTAGGATTATTCATCCAATTAAATGGAAAACTATACACGTTGGGGGTCCTCCCAATAATTGCCTCTAAAATAAGCGAGTGGATAATGCAGGCGAGCGAGGCATGTTCACGACGCAAGTAATGATAACGCTAGCCATGGTTCAACTAGTGGTGACGGCCAGCCTAGCCTATTTCCTCTACGACGCAAGCAAGAAGTACGTGGCTAAACCACAGGAAGGCAGTGAACTTAGGTTGCCCTCGTTCACGGATGATGAATTAACGGTCATGAAGTACGTTCTCCAGAATAATGGACAAGCAGCGCAGGCAAACATAGGGAAGGACCTTAATATACCTAAAGCATCTCTGTCCAGAATGATAAAGAGATTAATGGAGAATGGATTAATAACGGTGGAGAAGAGGGGCAGGTATAATTACGTGATGATAACCAATAAGGAGTACGTGGAGAAGATAATCAAGTCAAGCAGTATCGATGAGGCCAAGCAATAGGTCCGTTAATTCATTCACGTTGCTGGAATCGATAACCCCATGAGGCCCCAAGTGCCTCACCTTCTCCATTGACATGGCCATTGCTCGGGCAAGGCTCCACTTAATGTCCTCGCCCTTGCTTAAATGCCATGCAAGCATGCAGCCAGCCACGTCCCCCGCGCCCGTTGGGTCAATTGCATTAATCGTTGGTATCGACTTGAATACGTAGCGTTTACCATTATGCAGGAGAAAACCCAATTTGCTTCCCGCGGTCACCAATATATACCTATCATCCCGGGACAATTTATCGACATCCAGCTTCTCCGCGTCCTCCGAGCTCAGCTTAATCATATTACCCGCCTCAAGCATTGAGTTTAGTGTGTAATCATCCAACTTATTATACACGTTGCCGTCTGCATCGAATCTCCTCGTGAATCCCTGGGCATCAATGGCAAGGAAATCCACGCTTCCCCTTATTCTCCTCATTAATTCCAGCGAAACCTCGCCGGCTATTGGGTTAAGGACGGCAATCCCCCTCACTGCATTCACGTCATCCACGGTGAGGTCCCTGCACTTGCTAAGTAAACGCAATTTTCGTGAACCATCGGGTCTATACCTTAGTTCATACGATGTCGTGTTGCATGATGGCTCAACCCTGATCCAGTTTATAGGTATCTCTCGCTCGATGTATTCATTGATTCTGGAGAAATCGCCTCCAACCACGGACACTGGCTCAACCCTTAATCCCAGCTGAGTCAAGTAGAAGCCGCAGTAGGTCGGTGCGCCGCCAATGCTTATTGTAATATTGTCCTCGGCATCTATTATCCTATCCATGCTTATGTGCCCAATTACGTACATTCAGGGAGGCACCCAATATTAACGCTTATAAATATTGCAGAACAAATGCGTTCCCAATTACGGTAATCCCGCCCCTGATTAATAGTGGATCCAGGGAATTGTTTTGAGGAAAATGGGCGAAAATAGTTAAATCAATTAATGGGGGGATTGATTCATGGGTTTTCTTCACATCATAGGGATGGGCCTGCATCCGGGGCACATTAGCCTGGATGCGCTTAATGCCGTGAGGTCCTCGGATGAGGTATTCATTGAGCTATACACATCTAAGTTGCCTCCCCATGCGGAGGATGAATTAATCAAGTTAATTGGTCGTCGTCCGCTTACTTTGGCTAGGCATGATATTGAGGACAAGAATGGAGAGGCAGTGATGAATGCCTTGGCATCAGGCAAGTCCGTATCCCTCCTCGTCATCGGCGATCCATTAATGGCGACGACGCATGCAGCATTAGCGGTGGAGGCATCTAGGCGTGGTCACCAGGTAAGGATAATCAACTCGGTCAGCATAGTATGTGCGGCATTTAGCCAGGTCGGTCTCTCGCCGTATAAGGCGGGCCCCATTGCCACAGTAACATACGAGAGGTTAGGCTATAGAAGTAAGAGGCATGTGGACGTGATGCTGGATAACATAGAGAGGGGTCTCCACACATTATTATTGCTGGATATAAATGATAATGGTGAATTCATGGAGGCGAACTATGCCGCTCAATTAGTCGCCGGCGACTTAATAGAGAGGGGCCTTGACGCACGTAGGCTAATGACCATATACTTGGCTAGAGTTGGGTGGAGCACGCAGAAAATATCGGTTTCAACGCTTGATTCGCCGCCTGACATGGGGGAGACGCCTCACTCGATAATGGTGCCCGGGAGCCTCAATGCCGTAGAGGAGGAATTCCTATTGAACGTGTTGAGGGCAGATAAGGAGTTAATGAAAAAACACTTGGATTTCATTAAAGAAGTAAGGAGAGGAAACCCTTAGGCGCAGCCCCCGCTTGACTTCTTCTTTTGCTGCTGTTTTTTCTCTGACATAGTTCTTCAGGTCATGTGGATTACGTTATAAAGTTTCCGATGGTGTTCCCATTATTTGAACAGCGTGCTCAGGCGCTGGGCTGTGCCTGAACGATACTCAGTAGGTTCTTTCCGCATATGCATAAGAGATTTAAATTAAGCCGCCAGTAATATATCCATGAAACTAAATAGGTACAATGATACGTTAAGCCAAATAGATCTTGAGCCAGGCAATTTTAATGGATTGGTTTCCGTCTACTTAATAGAGACGGGTAATAAGGTTGCCGTAATAGAGTCCGGGCCAGCCGTAACCGCAACTGATTTGGCTAGCTTCATTAGGGGCAAGAACGTTACCCACGTGTTGGTCACGCACGTGCATATAGATCACGGCGGCGGCGCCGGCGGCTTAGTTAGATTCTTCCCGGCCGCGATATATGCGCATCCCAAGGCCAGCAAGGTAATCATGAATCCAGACATAATATGGGAGCCGGCTCGAGTGGCCATGGGTTGGCTCGGCGAATTATATGGTAAGCCATTTGATGCTCCTCGCGACAGGATTCATGAGACAAGCGACGGCGAGATAATAAATGTGGGGGATGTTTCGCTTAAGGTAATTCACACCCCTGGCCACGCTAGCCATCATCAATCCATATTAATGGATCCCGGCGGCGTATTATTCCTAGGGGACGCGGCTGGCATTTACTTACCTGATTTTGATTATGTTATTCCAACCACGATGAGCCCCGTTAGGCTGGATCTATACCTGGACAGCATCAGGAAATTAATAAGGGCAAATCCATCTAAACTAGCCTATACCCACTTCGGCATAGTGGATAACGCGGTGCAGAGACTGGAGAACCACGTGACTCAAGTGGAGGCTTGGATGAAGGCTCTAACGGAGGCCAAGGCGGAGAAGGCGAATGCGGAGGAGATACTGATTGAGAGGGATCAAGGGCTGCGGCAAGTCATTGCAGGTATTCGAGGGAAAAAAGCGCATTACCACTTATTTAGGATGGCGGTGGAGGGAATGGTTGAATCGCTTGAGCCTCAATGATCTTCAGTTTTCGGAGCGAAGCTTGGGATCAAGGTTAAATAAGGAGTATGGGCCTGGCTTTACTCATGGATGTTAATTCCTGCCTAACGGTGCTTATACCTGCCAAGATGGAGGAGGGGATAGGGAAAGTCATAGAGGAGCTGCATGGGTACGGCATAAACAATATAATTACCATTGTTGATGACTTTAATGATCCAACGGCCAAAGTGGCTGGATCCCTCGGGTCTCAAGTGATTAAGAGCACCGGCACCGGCAAGGCCAGCGCCGTATATACTGGCCTCAAGTATGTTAAGACCCCGTTTGCCCTAATAATGGATGGGGATTACACATATGATCCTAGAAACATAATTGACATGTTGAGACTAGCCATTCAGGGCGACTTAGATGAGGTTTTGGGCGCTAGATTAAATGGGAAGAACAATATACCTGCGCTTCATAGATTCGGGAATGCCGTGCTCACTGGCATATTTAATTTGCTCTTTGGAACTAGGCTAAGCGATGTATTGACCGGCATGTACCTCCTAAGGAGCGATACCGCCAGAACAATAATACCGGGTTCACGCGGATTCAGCGTGGAGGTTGATATCGCGTCTCAAGTAGCATCAATGGGCAAAATAGGCCAGTACCCCATAAATTATAGGGAACGCATAGGAAAGCCCAAGCTCAAGTGGAGCCATGGATTAAGCATTGGGATCGACATAATAAGGCTAATGATTAGATACAACCCAATACTCATCTTCTCCCTGGCCGTGGCCCTGCTCCTGGTGCCCGGTCTCCTTCTCACCATATACACTGGAACCCAGCTTTTATTTCATCACGTGAATCACTTCATTTGGGGCATAATAGCCGTGGAATTAACGAGCACAGGAATGATTGGGCTAATGATGGCCCTCCTCGCCATAATGATAAAGAGGCTTGAATTCAGGTTAATTCATTTAAATAAGTCGAATAGAAATGAGTGCGAGGAATTATTGCGCACCGCATGACAAGACAAGGCAACAAGTCTGTAGCATATCTCGGCCTTTGCTTGAGTAATTAATGCTTGTGCATGCTTGCTCTGCTTGGTCAGTTTTTGGGAGGGAGAGCCCAATTTCTACGATACCAGCGGAAAGGAGGTCAAGTTCCTCCTAGCCGAAAATATTTATAATGAATTACGGCCGTGATTAAGCGTGTCAAATATACGTCGCCTAATACTGGATGTGGATGTGCCAACCTCGGCGCATCTGATGGACTTGGCCCAAGCATTAACGGAGGTTGAGGGAGTTAAGGCCGTGAATATAACCGTCACCGATACTGATGTGGATGTACTGGGCCTCGTCATAGTAGTCGATGGCTCCGGCATTGATTATAAGGCTCTACAGGAATCAGTGGAGCGCATGGGTGGAGCCATTAGAAGCATCGATCAAGTTATAGCGGGCGAATATATTCTTGACCTTGACGCAAGGAAAATAAAGGAGAGCCAGTGAATCGAGGTTAGCAATGTCGGACAAGGGGTTAGGCAGATATATAGTGCTGGGCTTTCTCGACAGCATAGTTACGGCGCTAGCATTATCGCCGCTTCTTCCCATGGGGAATTACATTGCGAAGATAGGGTCGGCGCTCACCATAATGTTCATAAACTTAGTCACGGCATTCATGGCTGAATACACCGAGGAGCGTCGTCAATTAGAGAAAATGGAGAGGTCGCTCTTCATGCGTCAAGGAACAATGCTTAAGACTAAACTATATGAGGAGAAAATACTTGAAGCCATTTATAGGAGCGGGGTTTTCGGCATAGTCTCGTTTGGGGCCGCCATAATGACGGAGCTGACCATTAACATGGCTAAGATAGGCTGGGTACCGCTTATTCCAGTGATTCTGCTTGGCTTCTTTGGCTTATTGATGAGCAAGTACTTTGGAGGTAATGAGGTTCTCTGGTTCATGCTGTACCTGGTAATGGGAGTAGCGGCCTCGGGCCTGGGCGCATTAATTCATGCCGCTCTCCTCGCTTAGCGGATAACTAGACCAATTATTGCCGCAATTATGAAAATGGTTAGTACGGGGCTAGTCATTTTAAACATTCTCCAAAAAACATCATCTGTGGGGTTAATTATTGATCTTAGGGATATGTAGATAGATGCTGCAGTGAAGGGTAGGAGGAGAACGTAGCCGGGCCAGGAATTAATGAATAATGCATATAGGATCAACATGTATGCGGTGGAGACTGCATTCAGCGTAGCAATTATGCCTATTGCCTTATTCTTGTTTACCAGTATGGGGAACATAGGCACATTGGCCTTCCTATAATCATCGGCGTACCTCATCACGAGGGACCATATGTGTGCGGGGATCCATAGATACACAGCGAATGATATCAGCATCGCCTCCATATTTATCGGGGCAGCCACGGCCCAGCCGCTTAATAGTGCCGCATTGCCGGCGAAGCCCCCTATCAATATGTTAAGCCATGTCCGTCGCTTTAGTATCAGCGTGTATATTATTGCATAGAAAAACCAGCCGACCGCCATGAATATGAAGGGAATCAAGCCCAGCCACAAGTAGCCAAGCAATAGGCCGGCCACGGTTAATATCATCATCTCGGCCCAAGCTGCCTTTATGGACATTGAGCCCGACGGTAATGGCCGCCTAGCCGTCCTAGTCATCAAGCCATCTATATCCCTCTCAAACAACATATTGGCGGCCGCGGATCCGCCGGTGGCCAGTAACCCAGCAATTATTATCTCAAGGAGCCTTAATGCATTGACTCGGGGGATAGCTGCTATTAAGTACCCCCCAACCGCCGATAACACCAGCAACCAAATGACTCGCGGCTTCATTAATTCAATGGCATTGGCCACATTCATCAATTGAAGAACTTCAGGCGGCTTATAATTTTTTCCACCATGCCCCCCACGCTGATCAACCCATTAGTTGTGAATAAATGGCAACCCCGCTCAAGGGCGGGAGAAGGATCGGAGTTATGTGCCCCAAGTCCTAGGGAGCGAAGGCTTATCGATTATTTTATGAGTAGATTGGTGCGAGGGGCTGCTTCTTTAGTCTCTTAACTAGGTCTCGACTAACTAATGTATTGAATATCTCGACGTATGCCTCGCTTGGTTCCAGGGACCTAATGGTTATTCCATATAGTCGGGACATCTCCTTAACGTTCCTCACGCATGCATCCCTGAAGGGGCACGTCCTGCAAAGGCCAGTGGTTCCCTTGAATATCAATATGCCGTACTGGGGGTCAATGAATGCGCCCCTATCATTGTGTAGCCTCAGCCTGATCTCTCCACCAGAGTAAACGGGGTCGAATACGACTATTAGAGACGCAGTCAACTTGTACTGCTTACCATCATGCTTCAGCCAGTGAGCCTTCACTAGGCTCTTTAGGTGTCTCGCTAATTGGCCCCTCGGTATTCTGGTCGCGCTCATTATGTCAGTGAAGGTATTCCTGCCTTTAGCCACGTTCTCCACTATCTTTAGGTTTAGCGACTGAAAAACAATATCGAAATCCTCCATCGGCATCAATATGTAACCCCCGAGGTTCCCGCTTAGAACGCCGGTCGATATGAAGAGATCCCCGGCATTTACTTCATGCATGTGAGAATTAAATGATCCCGCTTTTTAAAGAACCATGCGGCAAGCAAAGGAAAATATCGATAGCGTGGTGGGAGCAGTGATATAAATCATCGCTGGCGTCCAATGTATAGCCGAATTACTGGTTTGGAGCGCTGGGCTTCACTTCATAGATATAGACGGGGTAGGATGTGCCCCCCGCATCGGGAAGCAGCGTTACTCCACTGCCGAACTGCGTTACCTTAGTCGCGTTAATTAATTGATTAGTCACCAAGTAAATGGTTCCATTAAGGCTTTCGGCGGTTTGTTGGGGATCATATGAGACCACTATATTGTGTCCAAACCTATCCGCTAGGTGCATGAATGTATATGTGCAGTAATCTGTGACGTATGTCCCATTATGGGCGACAGCATAAAGTCCCGCCTCGTACCCATACTCCTCCATTGGAACCACTGCACATGCCCTCGTGAATGTTCCTTGGACGAGCAGTGACGACGCGCTCGGGAACAGTGATGGCATTATGGGCGCCCAGGTCCAAGCCACATCAAGCAATAGGAATATGATGGCAAATGATAAAGCAAGAAGTTTCGGCCTAGTGGCGAGCGGGATGATCGCTATGGGAATCATGAGGCTCCATCGCCACCACTGAACAAAGCTGAAGCTGGGGGCAATGGCTGCGGGCAGCACTATTATTAGCAACCAAAGTAAGGTAGTGGCCACGCTGAAGGGCGGTTTCCTCCTATAATGGGAGGCCAATAATAGTAATGGCCAGAAAGCCACTAAAAGGGGGGCCAAGTATTGGCTTAGCGCCTGAGTGAAAATAGTTGTCCTGCTCTCCGTGAGTGGACTAGATACATTAAGGCTAACCCCGGTTGATGAGTGAATTATAGCCACGTGAAGCGGGGCGAAGTTCGTGTAAACAACGTCACCAAAGACCCCTATGAGGCCCAGGAGCAACCACCTGGGGTCGCGATCCTTCACTGCAAAGTACGTGAGGAAGAGCAGCGCCGTTAACGTGGCGGATGTTTGGTGGGCCAACGTGGATAACACTGCCAGGATAGTGAGAATCGCCCACCTCTTCTCTCCATGAATGTGCCTCTCGAACTCAGCGATTGTAAGTAAAAGAAAAATTATGCCCAGCATGTTTCTGCTTAACTCCCATGAAATTGTGTACGTGGTTGGGTAAAACGTGAATAGGGCGGCGCCTATGAATGCCTCCTCCCTATTTAGGCCAAGTCTCTTCAATGCGTACAGCATCGCCACGCCCATTAGCGCAAGTAGGACTGGATTAATCACCTTAAATATTACCCATGGACTCACGAGGAACGCGATGGGGTAGAGCAGCATATAGAGGAGGGGAGGGAGAATAGTTGGACCCCCGTACCACCACGTGTATGTGAAGAACGTTGGCTTCACTAGGTAATCCATTAATGTGGCCGCATATTCTGGAGTATCATATCCGACGAACCACGGCCAGGAAACTATCTCCGGAATCAACCTAACCAATAATGCCGCGACCAGTATCACTAAGTAATCATACTTAATTATGAATGTCCATGCATTCCTAATCAACCTTACCAAGGCGGATTTAATTGATTCGCCTCCATCGGCTCTCCCGGAGAGCGCGGAGTACTCGGCGGCTTCGATGCCCATTAGCATTATGAGCGCGTAAGCCGCCGCCGGCAACCGTAAGTATCCCCAATTACTTGTTCCCAGTATTGGGTAAACGCCCCCCGTCAACACCACATAATTAAATGCTAATAATCCGCGCCCCACCCATGCCATTGCCACGCCCATTATCCTTAATCGCGCCTCATCGTTCCACGGCTTCTCCAAATCCAGAACTAAATGTGCAGTAACCCATATTAGGATCAACCAAAGCAGTAAATCCACGACGCCGCTTGGGTGAGCCAATTGATACGCAATTAATGGTGGAGCAGCTATTATTGATGCTAGTGCAAGGCCTCTCCTCATTACGCTAAAAAGATAAATGCATTATAAAGCTTTACTACTAATTTTTGAAAGCCCAAAGAGATTAGCATCTTCTTCTAAATGCGTGGGACAAGCTCGCCCTTGAGGCTAGGTAAAAATATATGGCTAGGATTAAGGCATAGGTAGCCGACAATATCAATGTCTTAGCCTCATCATCGCCTCCACTAATTATAATTATTTGTGTATTGAAGTTTTCCTAATTCTTCACGTAACTACTTGGAAATTCGATAAATCCAGCCAAGAACTATAAGGAGACATTAACATATTTACGCCATATAATTATGAATGTTGTCTCTCTAGCAATTTGCTCGTATGGTTACTTGGTTATAGTCCACGTTGAACCTAGTCCATAGGCTCTCCTTAACTGGCTTATTCGATAATGCATGATCCATGTATGGCACTAGGTCACCCCTTAATTGCAGCCAATAATTCCTCAGGAAATTCACGTCATATTTACTGCTAACCTTGGGTCTATAGAGCCCATCCCTACCCCTCCCCCACCACCTATATAATATAGCCAATGCCCTCCCTATATTAAGATCCTTCCCCACATCAAGTTTACGGAGATCCGCTAATGAGCGGTAGAATATCCTCTCTAGTATTTGGATTAGATCGTGCCATAATCCTTCTTGCATCCATATTTCTGGTACCCGTATCGTGTAACTGCCGAATCTTGTTGTCACATGAATGTGGTCTCCATGATGATGGAGATCCATCACTTCAAGTGGCAGTGGATACATTGCGAGTATGGATGTGAGTAGTGGGTATGTTATTTCGGAGTCTTCAATTAGTTTGAAGGCAGTGTATTCGCAAAGCCCCTCATCATCTCTCTCATATATATTTCCCATGCCCTTTATTTTCCTGACATTTTCAAGCGAGTGGTGGCAGATTTCATGCATAGTCACTAGGCTTGGGTAAATGAGCACCGTGGATACAATATAATGCTCATCCACGTTTGATTTATTTAAAGCCGAGACTAGTTCAGTTAAATCCTTTCAATATTGGGGATCACATAGTATATGCCCCACTTATTGGAGTTAATCGTATAGGGCTTATAGTAGGCTAATGCGTCATAAACCGCACCCTCGCAGTACCCGCCGCTCCACTCAATGACACTAGACTGACTAAAATTAACCTCAGCCTTAGGCTTCCATTCCATGCCCGGACTAAGGGGAACATCAACCTGATTATCCGACCTCTTTTGTTCACTCAAGCTGAACCGCCTAGTAAGTTAGTTGCCTATTTATATTTAAAAATTATGAGTGGTAATCTTCAATGCAAGCTTATTATATAATCATTAATATTATGTGAAATTTTTACACTGATTATAGATGTCTTGATAACTTATGCTAGAGGAGAAGATATAGGGTTAGTTCCAATGTAGAGTTTTCTTGATTTTTAGGAAATTCATTGAAAGATTGAACTAGCTAGTTTATTTTGTGTGGGTGTGGTGAAGCCTAGATAGGTGCCGGATTTAGCTATTAGAGATGAGTCCCGGGTACTAATTCTCGGGAGCCGGGGAGCGGCAAATCAACGCTCGTCAGGCTAGCATTAACGGCTAGGTGCTCAGCCCGTGCTAGGTCACGTGGGAATTACTGCAGTTACTTGGACTACTATGCACCGTACCCATGCCCCCAGACCCATCGGATCCACCTAATAAACACGCTGGTAGAACAATTCTATTAGGGGAAATAAACGCCATGATTTAGATATTGTTAATATCCTTTATATTATTTATATTTACTTTTTAAAAGAAAGTATATCTTATAGTAATATAGATATGAATATAATTGGAAATATTTATAAGTAAGTCTTCATTGAGTACGGCATGATTGAAATAAAAGGCGTACAGCGATGAATGGCTTCGAATTATTTCCCGTTTTAAGCATTGGGATCATGCTTGTTTCTCTGTTTCTGGTTCAGCGATTAAGGGCGTGGCTCAGATCTTGGAGAATGATTAAGAAGGGGAAGCATGCATATGTTACTGGGAATCCCAGGGGAATTGAGGGCTTAGCCATACTATTCAGCTACCTATTATTATTCGTGGGCCTAGTGCTCAGCGTCGGCGTGTTGCTTATTTCATTACTAGTTATTAGCGGTAACGTGGGGCTCGCGTCTCTTCTATTGAATATGGGATCAAACGCTGCCTATACGGAAAGCGCCCCCTTCGGCTATACCTACATATCGCCTTATTCTAATTATGCGTTGGCCCGAATCAATGGTGGAAGCATAGAGGCGATTATTGCTGCAATTATTCTAGTAATAGCGGCGGCATTAATACAGCTAGCCGTAATGAGGATGCAGCCCCTAATTAAGGGCGGCTCAAAGCAATAATTATTAATCTTAAAGAATTGAGGCATGAACCCCTAATCATGTTGGATTCTCAAGAATGGTTATTCCCGGGTCAATGATTGGATTCCTATCAGTGTGGTGTATTGTTCCATGAAAATCATATAAATATTGATTGCTGCGGATTAATCAATGCTAGCTGGAAAAGTTATTCTGGTGACCGGCGCGTCAAGGGGGATAGGTAGGGCAGTGGCAGTGGAATGCGCTAGGAGGGGCGCATCATTGTTATTCATTAATTATGTACGCGATGAGGAGGGCGCCGAGGAAACCGCCAAATTAGTGGAACTGGCCGGTTCCAGGGCCATTCTTGTCCGCGGTGATGTATCGATTGAGAGGGATGTGATCGATATGTATAGATCCATAATTGATGAGGCCGGTAAATTAGATGGGGTGGTGAATAATGCGGGTCACGGCGATAGGGATATATGGAACAAGGATATCTACTCATTGGCCCCAGAGGATTGGGAATCCGTGTTGAGGGTTGACTTGATAGGCACCTTCCTATCCATGAGGGAGAGCCTAAAGCATATGAGGGAGGGCGCCATAGTGAACGTCTCATCCATAGCCGCACTACAGGGCGCTGAGGATGGAATGGGCATACCGTACGCCAGCGCCAAGGCTGGAATAATAGCCCTCACCAAGAGTATGGCCAAGCTGTTCCCCAGCATTAGGATAAATGCGGTGGCGCTAGGTAATATTAGGACCCAATGGATTAATTGGATTAGTCAGGATAAGTTAATCAATATAGAGAAATCAATACCAATGAGGAGGCTCGGGGCCCCAGAGGACGCGGCCAAGGCAATAGCATTCCTGTTAAGCGATGATGCCGGCTTCATCACGGGCCACGTTATTCCGGTTGATGGCGGTCAATGCGCCTGCTAGCAATTAAGCAGGAAATCAGCTATTGCAGAGATGAATTCCCTAGGCTTATCCAGGTAAGCCGGATGCCCGGCGCCACTTATGGTAATCACCCTAAATTTCTTGCCGAGGAGCTCCTTATTGGATGGGTTGGAAACAGTGTCGTGCTCGCCCCATATGCCTAGGACCGGCACCTTTATGTTATCTAGGTTAATTCTATCCACTGAGACAGGCCCAACAACTATGCCGCACTTAGCGTCGTACCCCTTCTCTAGGTAGCGGAGAACTGTGGCTCCCCCAATGGATGCCCCCATCAATATGGGCTTCGCCGCCCCAATTCTCCTCACCGCGTCGCGCAGGAAGGCTGCATAATCATCGATATCTCCATTTATGTGGGTCGTCCTTGATCGCGGCCCATATGGCATATCAATTGCGTAAACCCTGTGATTTCTAGATAGGAAATCAACTACCCCCGCATTCACCCATGCATTTGAGTCGAAGTTAAAACCATGAACCAAAACAGCGGGATCCCCGCTTGACCCGGCCTCTATGTATCGAAACCTTATGCCGGAGACCTCGTCGAATTTCTCCATGATGCAGTAACCGGCTCAGAGCTTCAAATGCTTTTCCTTTACTCTTTGTCGAATTCTGGATCACAATGCATGACGATTAAGTCAAGACTCATTGCGTGAATCATTGTTTTCCAATCAACTCATTGTATAAGGTCTCATTGAATCCCGTCATTACCTTGGTTGCGTGCATCGATACTTCAAGAGTTATGGGCACCTCAATCTTCAGTAACCCGCTCTCCTCCACGTTTATGCTTAGCGTTGAGTTCACGTTTATCGGGACTCCGTTCTGGTTCAAGCATGGAATTATAGTCAAGTTATAAATGCGGGTAATGCTTAGGTGAAGGGGCAACGAGGGGATGGCGCTGGATTTATTGATGTAGGCAATATACCGGTAGCAATATAATCCATCTATTTCCCTATAGAATCCACCGCTGCTTCTTCCAGTCTCGTTTCCCACATTAATGTTAATGCATTCCTCGGCTCCGCCAAGCCGAGTCCAGGGACAAACAAGTAATGAACCATTATAGCTCCATGCAAGGCCAAAATCATTATTCACCACGATGAATCCATGCCTCGCCGTGCCCTGCCCATAAGTGGCCACAAAGCTCTGATTAATTCCGAGCCTAGGAACATATATGTAACCATCATAATCAACAGTGAAGCTGCCTCCCACGAATCGATTAAGGGGGGAAGAGCTGCTCAATAAGAGAACTACGCCAATGACTATAATCACCGCCCCCACTATGAATATTACTGCCTTATTCATGACCCACCCCCGCCGTTATCCCCCTTTTATCATTTACCGATCAATGGATATTTGGCCCCAATAATGGGGCCGTGATAAAAAGCGGTGATCCTTGCCTTTCTAAAGGCGGGGAGGAGGTCAGAGGCATATCGCCTTAGAAGCGGTGGAAACACTTTTATTGTGTCCACTTGCATTACAGGCGTGGAGAACACTGATTTGCTTTGGGTTGAGAAGTATAGGCCGGCTAGGCTTAGCGACATGATTGACCAGGAGGCGGCCAGGGAGGCGCTCTCCAGGATGCTCCCAAACATACCCCACCTACTCCTCCACGGCCCGCCTGGCACGGGGAAGACGACCGCGGCCCTAGCCCTAGCGCGCGAGCTTTATGGGGGGGATTGGAGGAGCAACGTACTAGAGCTTAACGCTAGCGACGAGAGGGGGCTGCAGGTCGTTAGGGAGAGGGTTAGGGAATTCGCCAGGAGCGTCCCAAGCGGTGGGGCACCGTACCGCCTAGTCATAATGGATGAGGCCGATAACATGACTGGGGACGCCCAGCAGGCGCTTAGGAGGATGATGGAGGTGCACAGCGCGACCGCCCGCTTCATCCTGATCGCCAACTACGTCTCTAGGATAATTGAGCCCATCCAGTCCCGCTGCGCCGTGATTAGGTTCACCCCACTCCCGCGGGAGGCTGTACTGGAGAGGCTGGGGTGGATCGCGTCTAGGGAGGGCGTCTCTGTTTCCGGGGATGCCCTGGATGCTTTGTGGGAGGTTAGTGGTGGTGACTTGAGGAGGGCCATTAATGCCCTTCAAGCAGCCTCAAGCCTCTCCCGCCAAGTCACCGCAGAAACAATATACAAAGCAAT